>NZ_CAUGIN010000031.1:0-35538 GCF_959599685.1 Lachnoclostridium phocaeense | reverse complement strand
TATATACCTTGCTCTGTAAGAACCGCTCCGCTAATGTCTTAACTAAATGACATTGGCCGTTAAGCGGCCGCTCTCTTTTTATATTTACTGTATCAACAAACGATTATGAACGCATCCCTATGCATTTGCTTTCAGAAATGCATTGATCTTCTCTACCAGTAAATCTGCGTCAATGCCATGTACCATTGCAGCCTCTTCCAGAGACTCTCCCTGTGATGCTGGGCAGCCCAGGCAGTGCATTCCGATTTCCATGAGGATCGGTGCAATGTCCATGTTGATGTTCAGCACTTCGCCGATAGTCATTTCTTTCGTTACCATCTTTTGTTACGCCTCCTTTATCTTTCAGTATTCCTTATTATATCCGCTTTGACCCATTGTGTAAACATTTAAAATCAATTTCTCGTAAAATTCTGGTTATTTATTTGTCAAGTTTCCATCTCTGATTTTTCGACAAAAACAAATTTTTATCATTTCTCCACAAAACATCCGTTCTTTTGTTTACCATAAGTAATCCACCAAATTTGTGGATTTCGATGTGGATAATGTGGATAAGTTTTCAAAAACTTCGATTTTTCCACCTTTTTCCTGTTTTTTTATGTGGATAACTTGGATAAGTGTTTTTTCCATTTTTTTACACCTTTTTACAAATTTGTGTAAATTGCACATTATTTCGATTTTTGAAATACGACATAAAATTATTATCCCTATGTATACTGTCTTCACAGCTCCGCCGGTAGCAAGAAGGCCATACACCAGCGAAAGCCGGGCGGATCTTTTTCTCTCCGCCCGGCTCTCTGCCGCTTTCTCTCAGATGACCCGCCTCACCGTCTTGATCTGCATACAGGTGGCAGGTATGACTCCAATGCCTTTGGAAGGATTGATGGCATTTACGATCTGACCGTCTCCCATATAGATCCCCACATGGCCTTCATACAGGATCAGGTCTCCGGGCATAGCCTGGTCATAGCTGACGGGCGTGCCTGCGTATTCCTGGTCCCATGTTGTTCTGGGAAGACTGATGCCGAAATGCGCGTATACAGACTGCACAAAACCGGAACAGTCCGCACCGTTTGTCAGGCTTGTCCCGCCCCAGACGTAGGGATTTCCGATAAACTGACAGGCATAATCCACGATCGCCTGCCCTGTCCCCGCCTGAGATGCCTGGGCCTGGGCTGCAGCCTCAGCTGCCTGTCTCTGGGCCTGGGCCTGGGCCGCAGCCGCCTCAGCCGCCTCCCTGGCAATCCGTTCTTCTTCCTCCTGCCTGGAGACCGCGTACTTGAATGAGCTCTCCTCACTCTGGCCTTCGGAAGACTGTATCAGCTCCTGGGCTTTCTGCTGCGCGTTGTTTCCTATTATAATATACTGCGTGTACACATAGCCGCTGACGGATCCACTTTCGATCTTCGTCCACTCACCCACAGGGCCTGTGATCTTCGCCGCATAGTCGGTGTACAGCTTTCCAACCCATTCGCTCTCTGTCGTTGGTTCGCTCCGCACAAACAGAAACGTATCTGTACTTACGTTTGCGAACGCCATATTTGAATACTCACCCTTTTCACTCGGAACAAGATAACTCTCCACGTCTATATCGCTGTCCGACGCAGTGCAGTTATCCAGCACCGCCTCAATTCCCACGCCAGGCAGGGACATCTCTGTGATCTCTTCAGACGCCTCGGCCCTCTCCCCGGAAATTGAGATAACTCCAGTTAAAGTAACTATGAACAATCCTCTTTTAAAAGCAGAATTCATAAACAGCCTCCTAACTTATTGTTTATGTTTTCTTATCTTTTGTAAATATTACAGAATTGTTACAAATGTTACGATAAGATTATAGCAACGTGGACACAGTTTGTCAACGTAGTATTCCAGGCTTTCGCGCGTCATAATATTATATTTTTCTTAATTTCCCATATATTTCCTGTCGATAAATGTTACAAATTGTTACACACAAAATTCTCCGTTGACTTTTGGATCAAAGCTGTTATAATAAAGATATAGTAATCATTATCATTATTAATTGATTACAGTTTTCATTATTTTATATCAGAAAGGAGGCTGGCATATGGCAACTCTGAAATACAGCCGGCAGAGGGAGGCTATCAAGGAATTTCTTGCAGGCACAAAAGAACATCCTACCGCTGACACTGTCTACATGCATGTGCGTGAAGAATTTCCCCGCATCAGTCTGGGAACAGTCTACCGCAACCTGAACCTGCTCGCCGACATCGGAGAGATCACGAAGATCACAACACCGGACGGCGGCGACCGCTTTGATGCAGTGACCAATCCACATTATCATGTAATATGTACCTCCTGCGGCAGGGTGATCGATCTGGAAATGGAACCTCTGGATTCCATTGACAAACTTGCGGAAAAGTGTTTTGATGGGTGTATAGACCATCACACTGCATTGTTCTACGGGACATGCAGAGATTGTATGAAAAAAAATACAAAATAAGTGTTGACAATCAGAGCAAAAAGGTGTAAATTAATATCAGTAACAATTACTGATATTAAAATATAAAAAAATAAAAAGAAAGGAAGTAGAAAGACATGAAAAAATTTGTTTGTACAGTATGTGGCTATGTTTATGAAGGAGAGGCAGCACCGGCTGAGTGTCCAGTCTGTCATGCACCTGCTGAGAAGTTCAAAGAGCAGACAGGCGACAGAGAGTGGGCTGCTGAGCACGTTGTAGGTGTTGCACAGGGCGTAAGCGAGGACATCCTTGCAGACCTTCGCGCTAACTTCGAGGGAGAGTGTACAGAAGTTGGTATGTACCTGGCTATGGCAAGAGTTGCTCACAGAGAGGGTTATCCGGAGATCGGCCTTTACTGGGAGAAAGCTGCCTGGGAAGAAGCAGAGCATGCTGCTAAATTTGCTGAGCTGCTTGGCGAAGTTGTTACAGACAGCACAAAGAAGAACCTTGAGATGCGTGTAGACGCTGAGAACGGCGCTACAGCTGGTAAATTTGATCTTGCAAAACGTGCAAAAGCTGCAAACCTTGACGCAATCCATGACACAGTTCACGAGATGGCAAGGGACGAGGCCCGTCACGGAAAAGCTTTCGAGGGACTCCTCAAGAGATACTTTGGCTAAGATAAATTTCCGGCCATACAGATCAATCATATTGTCGTCATATACAGACGCTTACACAAGGCTTGCAGGATGACAGTTCTGCAAGCCTTATTTCACAAATAGCACTTTTATTTCACTTAACTTATACTACAGGAGGGAAAAAATATGTCCAAATACGCAGGAACCAAAACAGAAAAGAACCTTATGGAAGCATTCTCAGGCGAGTCACAGGCACGCAACAAGTATACTTACTATGCAAGCGCTGCCAGAAAAGCAGGCTTTGTACAGATGGCAAACATCTTTGAGGAGACTGCAAACCAGGAGAAAGAGCACGCAAAGATGTGGTTCAAGGAATTCCACGGCATCGGCGACACTGCTGAGAACCTGAAGGATGCCGCTGAGGGCGAGAACTACGAGTGGACAGACATGTACAAGCGTATGGCCAAGGAGGCAAGAGAGGAAGGTTTTGAGGAGCTGGCTGAAAAATTCGAGGGCGTAGCAAGAGTCGAGGCTGCTCACGAGGCACGCTACAAGAGACTTCTCGAGCACTACTTAGCTGGCGAGACATTCAAGGGTGAGGCACCTCTTGGATGGAAGTGCGGCAACTGCGGCTTCATCTACTACGGCGAGGAAGCACCGGAAGTATGCCCGGTATGTAATCATCCGAAGGCTTACTTTGAGAGAAAAGCTGAGAACTATTAAAATCAAAAGAAATGTACGGCAAAGCGCCCGCCTGGGAGATCTGATCCCGGGCGGGCGCTTTTGTGTATTCCTCTTGTCTTATATCTGCCGATCATACCTACGCTGTTGGCCGCGCATGCCCGGATGTCCCGGCCATCAGGCCGCTCCTTAAAAGAATGGGCCGCACCGCATTGTACAGGACAGACACAAGGATCACGGACACGACAGCATTGACAAATGTGGTCGCTGTACTCCATTTTGCAAGCACCTCTGCCATCTGCTGGGGCTGGCCTAAAATGTACATCTTGTAGAAATATCCCACGATCGGATCGGCCACCACATTAAATCCCAGTCCCGCAATGGCTGCAATGGTGCTCCACTTTGCCACATACGCCTTGTCACTGCTCTCGCCTATCTTTGCGATCCTGTGGGCCACCAGCCCTGTAATGAGCCCGATGCACAGCTTCAGCAGAAAAGTCTTGGGCGCTCCGGTGATGTAGATGGGATCCATGATATCCGCAAATCCCATCCCGATGGCTCCGGCCAGGCCGCCGTACCATCCGCCCAGCAGAAGGGCTCCCAGCACGCAGAATGCATTTCCTATGTGAAGAGATGTGGCATCACCGCCCGGCATGGGGATCTTGATCTGAAGATATGTGAATGACACATAGCACAGAGCGGCAAGGATCGCTGTCTGCGCAAGTTTCATAACTGTCTGATTTCTCTGTTCCATACGATTACTTCCTTTCCTATATCGTATGTCTATCATAGCACCAGTGTGGCTTTGTATAAACAGCCAGTTTTAACTTTTTTAACCAATCCAGTTTCAAAATTAAGAAAAAATTCCCGGTTTCTTCTGTTGCTTTTTTCATTTTAGGGGTTATAATAGATACAAATGCATAACATAGTTTTAAAAACTACTTTCAACAATATTCATTTCTAGGAGGTATGGTTATGACACAGATAATTAAGACACATGTAAAAGATCCTGGAAGTGCGATCACACACTTCATCGGCATGCTGATGGCCATTTTTGCGGCAGTTCCTCTTCTTATCAAGGCTATGCACGAACCCAGCAGAATTTATGTGATCTCTATAGCGGTCTACGCGGTGAGCCTGATCCTTCTCTATGCGGCCAGCACCACATACCACACATTCGACCGTTCCAAAAAAGTGAACACCATCCTGAAAAAAATAGATCACATGATGATCTTTGTTCTCATAGCAGGCAGCTACACGCCCATCTGCCTCCTGGTCCTCAAGAACCGGACCGGCATTATCCTGCTCTCCATTGTTTGGGGCATCGCCATTCTGGGCATTGTCCTGAAGGCGTTCTGGGTATACTGTCCCAAGTGGGTATCTTCGGTCCTGTATATCGGCATGGGCTGGACCTGCGTGCTGGCATTCACACAGATCCTGAACGCCCTGTCTCCGGCGGCATTCGGATGGCTTCTGGCAGGGGGCATCATCTACACTATAGGCGGTATCATCTACGCGCTGAAGCTCCCTATTTTTAACAGGAAGCACAAATACTTCGGGAGCCATGAGATCTTCCACCTCTTTGTGATGGCGGGAAGCGCCTGCCACTTTGTGGTCATGTACGCTTTCGTATTATAAGATAAAAACGGAAACAACGATCCGGGGCCGGGTCTGCAGGCTGATCATACCTGCAGCCGGCCCCTCTCTATGATCTTCTCTTTTTTTTCCCTGGGCATATGCTTGATCTCATACTCCCTGCGCATGGCTTCCTCTTTTGTCTCAAAGGACTCATAGTACACAAGCGTCACCGGCCTGCGGCTTTTTGTATACTTTGCCCCTTTTCCCGCATTGTGGGCCTTCATCCTTTTTTCCAGATCATTGGTCCACCCTGTGTAGAGGCTGCCGTCCCTGCATTTCACGATATATGTATAATTCTTTTTTCCCATTTTATCCACCTGTTTTTCCAGGTTATCCACAGACTTATCCACTTTTTCCACACACATTACACAAATTATCCCCAGATATTTTCCGCATTTCTTCTGCGCCCATTTCATTATTATAGTAGAATCGGTCCGCTCCCTGCAAGCTGTAAAAAAGAGGACGCCCTCACAGCGTCCCCGCAATCTGCAGCCCAGACATTTTACTCAGCCATGTAGTCCATAGGATTGACCGGCTGCCCGTCTTTTCTCATCTCAAAGTACACATTACAGCCCTCCACGCTGTAATATTTTGTCGGCTGTGCCACGTAGCCTATGACAGTCTTGGCCTCCACATAGTCACCTGTGTTGACTGTCACATCCTTAAGCTGTCCGTAGAACAGTTCATAGCCGTTCCCGATATCGATGTTCACAGTGGTACCTGTCTGTGCATTTTCATCGATGGACTTCACAATGCCTGTGGTGGAACTGATCACCTGGTCCCCCTCTACCCCGGATATGATGAGAGCCGGATTATACTTGTACTGATCCAGTGTGGAAAAATAAACGGTCTTGTCCATGCTGTAATTCATGATCACATTTCCGTCCACCGGCCACAGGAGTATGCTCTCCCCGCTGAAGTTCACATTTCCGGCTCCTCCGGATGTCTGAGATGAGGCTCCCGTGCCGGATGCGCTTCCCTGGGGCACGGCCTCTGCGCCGGACTGGCTGTCTGCTGACTCACCTGCTGCATCTTCCGTGCTGCTGCCCTGTGTCTCCTGCTCTGCCCCGCCTGCCGGATCTTCCTCTGTATTTATGACCAGGCTGCTGCCCGCTTCCTCCTGGCTCTCCTTCTCCTTTGTCCTGGCATTCTCCTCCGCCAGCGCCTGCTCCTGCTGCCTCGCCTCCTGATAATTCCGGAGTGTATATGTTCCCACCATGACCGCGGCAGCCACAAAGCACACAGCAAGAGTAATGCCTGCTCCTCTTCTGGATTTTGAGGGCTTCTGTCTCTTATTCATATTCATCACCTCTGGCTATATTTTTGCCAGAAGCAGGGTGCATTATTCTGTATCCCGGGAATTTGTAACGATTTCTGCCACCTCTTTGATCTCGGTGCCTTCAAAAAAATACTGCAGTATCTCTGACACGTCTTTCCCCTCTTTGGCCATCTCGTTGGCCGTGTACTGGGACAGCCCCAGTCCATGGCCCACCCCTCTTGTGGTAATCCGCAGCTTCCCGTCGTATTTCTGCAGGATAAAGCAGCTGGAGGCCAGGCCGTAAGTCTGCCGGAACTCCTCTCCGTTTACTGTCTCCTGTCCCACCCGCACGGAAGTCACATAGCCTGCCGTGTCCATGGCCGTCACCTCCGCATCCATGTCATCCACTGTCACTGTCTGGATCTGCTCTGCGGCCTCTATATCCAGGGGGCAGTCTTTGATCTTCAGGTAGGGGTAGTCCTCGCTTCCGAGCACCTCCTTCCCATCCCTGGTATTTCCGTTTGTCAGTCTTGTAAAAGGCGTATTAGCCAGATTTTCCCCGTACATGACAACTTGTCCTTCTGTGTCATTCCATGCATTCTGCATCTTCCTGTAATGTCCGGAGTAACTGCTGCCCCACTGTTGCCTCATCTCCTCCTCCGTCCAGAAATCATCCTCCAGGACTACCTGGGTGCCTCCCTCTTTGATGCTCTTGTAGACGGAGGTGCGAACGATCACTGCCTGGGCCTTCAGGGCCTCTTCCTCATAGGCTGCAGGGATCTCTTTTGCCATGCGTCCAATGCAGTACTCCTCCAAAGGCAGCTCCAGTTCTGTGTCATCTTTTTTCACTTTGACATACGTGGTATCTACAGTTGTGTCCGTGGGGATAGCAGGCCCATTCATGAAAACCGTCACTATATAGGGGAGCAGTACGATAATGATCAGGTAGCAGCCGATTTTTTTCAGTCTGTTGCGCATAAGAAAACCCTCCCATACAGTAGTGTATGAGAGGGCATGTGTGTTTATTCTTCTGTTTCGTCCACTTCCACCTGGATCTTATCCAGATGCCAGATGTCGTCCACATATTCCTGGATCGTTCTGTCAGAGGTGAACTTGCCGCAGCATGCGGTGTTGAGGAGAGCCTTCCTGGCCCATCCTTCTTTGTCCTTGTATGCCTCTTCCACCTTCTTCTGCGCCTCTGCGTAAGAGCGGAAATCTTTCAGGATAAAGTATATATCCGCCTTGCTGCCGCCCTGATTCATAAGGAGGGAGTTGTACAGGTCGCGGTACATCTCTGTGTCGCCGTGAGAGTATGTGCCGTCCACAAGCTGATCCACCACTTTCTTAATATCCGGGTCATTGTGGTAGATATCCTGGGGATGATAACCGCCGTAATTCTCGTAGTTAATGACCTCCTCTGAACTCAGTCCGAAGATGAAAGCATTATCGGCTCCCACTTCCTCCACAATCTCCACATTGGCTCCGTCCATGGTTCCCAGTGTGGGGGCGCCGTTGAGCATGAACTTCATGTTCCCGGTTCCGGACGCCTCCTTGGAAGCTGTTGAAATCTGCTCGCTGACATCTGCTGCCGCGAAAATAATCTCTGCATTGGATACGCGGTAATCCTCAATGAAGACCACTTTCAGCTTTCCGTTGATGCTGCGGTCATTGTTTACCACATCTGCCACGGAGTTGATCAGCTTGATGATCTCCTTTGCCCGGATGTATCCGGCAGACGCTTTTGCGCCGAAGATGAAGGTGCGGGGATAGAAATACATCTCCGGGTGCTCCTTAATCTGGTTGTACAGGTACATCACATGAAGGATATTGAGAAGCTGTCTCTTGTACTCGTGGAGACGCTTCACCTGCACGTCGAATATGGAGCGGGGATCTACTTCGATGCCATTGTGCTTCAAAATATAGTCTGCCAGCCGCTCTTTGTTCTTATATTTGATATCCATGAACTCGGCCAGGGCTTTGGGATCATCTGCATACTCTTTCAGTCCGGACATAAGGGACAGATCCGTGATCCAGTCCTTTGTTCCCAGTTTCTCTGTCACCCAGTCTGCCAGAAGCGGGTTCCCGTGCATGAGGAACCGTCTCTGAGTGATACCGTTTGTCTTGTTGTTGAATTTCTCCGGCATCATCTCATAGAAATCTCTCAGCTCCTGGTGCTTCAGGATCTCTGTGTGAAGTCTTGCAACACCGTTTACGGAGAAGCCTGCCACGATGGCAAGGTGTGCCATGCGCACCTGTCCGTTGTAGAGGATGGCCATCTTCTTTACCTTCTCCTCATTTCCTGGATACATCTCCCGCACCTGAATGAGAAAGCGGCGGTCGATCTCCTGGATGATCTGGTATACACGCGGGAGCAGCTTGGAGAACAGGTCGATAGGCCATTTCTCCAGGGCCTCTGCCATGATGGTGTGGTTTGTGTAGGCACAGCACTTTGTGGTGATGTCCCACGCCTCGTTCCAGCCAAGGCCTTCCTCGTCCAGAAGGATGCGCATCAGCTCTGCCACAGCCACTGTGGGATGTGTGTCGTTCATCTGGAAGAGCACTTTCTCCGGCAGCTTGTGGATGTCGTCGTGTGTTCTCTTATATTTTGCCACAGCAGCCTGAATGCTGGCTGAAACAAAGAAATACTGCTGTTTCAGACGCAGCTCTTTTCCTGCGTAGTGGTTATCGTTAGGATAGAGGACTTCCACAATCGTCTTTGCCAGGTTCTCCTGCTCCACAGCCTTGTGGTAGTCGCCCCGGTCAAAGGACTCAAGCTGAAAGTCCGTGATAGCCTGGGCATCCCAGATTCTGAGAGTATTTACGTGGTGATTGCCGTAGCCCACGATAGGCATGTCGTAAGGGATAGCCAGAACAGACTCGTAGTTCTCCTGCACAAATTTTGTACGGTTTGTAGCGTCGTCGTACTCTACCCGGATATTTCCGCCAAAGCGGACTTCCTTTGCGTACTCCTCCCGGCGCAGCTCAAAAGGATTGCCGTCTTTGAGCCAGTTGTCCGGTGTCTCCACCTGGTAGCCGTTCTCGATCTTCTGCTTGAACATACCGTAGCGGTAACGGATGCCGCAGCCGTAAGCCGCGTATCCAAGAGTTGCAAGGGAGTCCAGGAAGCAGGCCGCCAGACGGCCGAGGCCTCCGTTTCCAAGAGCCGGATCCGGCTCCTGGTCCTCGATGGCGTTCAGGTCAATGCCCATCTCATCCAGGGCTTCTTTTACTTCCCTGTAAGCTGTCATGTTGATCAGGTTGTTCCCCAGGGCCCGGCCCATCAGAAACTCCATGGACATATAATAAACTGTCTTCGGGTCATCTTTCTTGAACTGGTTCTGTGTGGCGATCCAGTCGTCAATGATGGCCTCCTTTACCGCGTAGGACACTGCCTGGAAAAGCTGCTGAGGCGTCGCCTCATCCACAGTCTTGCGGTAAAGTGTCTTTACATTGTGTTCTACTTCCTTCTTAAAAGCCTTTTTTTCAAATCTGGGATTATACATTTTTCCATTCCTTTCCTAGAGCCTTATCTTTCGACACCGATGGTCACTTTCTCACCGTTGATCTTCCACTCCTTCACATATCCTGCAGGTGCGGCTTTCTCTACTGTGAGAGCAAGTGTCTCGCTTCCGATCTCCTCCTTGTGGTCAGCGAAGACTTTTTCAGCCTTTTCACTTCCCTCGTAGGTGATATGGATCTTGTCGGTTACCTCAAAATCGGCTTCTTTTCTCATGGTCTGTACTTTGCTGATGATCTCGCGGACAAATCCTTCCTCAAGAAGTTCCGGTGTCAGATTTGTATCCAGCACCACAGTGATGCCATTGTTGTCCTCGGACACATAGCCTTCCATCTGTGCTGTGTCGATCAGAAGATCTTCCTTAAAGAGTGTGATCTCCTGTCCGTTTACATTCAGCTTCAATGCTCCGGTGGCATTGACCTCGTCCATGGCCGCGTTGCCGTCAACTGCGTCCAGGGCCGCCTTGATGCCACCTAACATTTTACCATATTTTGGTCCCACTGTCTTTAACTGTGGTTTAAATGTATATGAAGTAAATGCACGTACATCCTCAGTAAATGTTAAATTCTTTACGTTCAGCTCCTCTTTGATGATGTCCTGGTAAAATTCCGGAAGCTGCACTGCGCTCTTTACAAACATCTGTCCGATAGGCTGACGGTTCTTGATGTTGGCTGTATTTCTGCATGCGCGGCCCATGACAACGATCTTCAGCACTTCGTCCATGTTTGCTTCCAACTCTTTGTCGATCCACTCTTCGTTTACAGCCGGGAAATCGCACAGGTGGATGCTCTCCGGAGCGGATGGATCAATGCTGCGCACCAGGTTCTGGTAGATCTCCTCTGTCATGAAGGGGATCATGGGCGCTGCTGTCTTGCACAGGGTCACAAGGGCCGTGTACAGCGTCATGTAGGCATTGATCTTATCCTGGGGCATTCCTTTTGCCCAGAAACGGTCACGGCTTCTTCTTACATACCAGTTGCTCATGTCGTCCACAAACTCCTGGAGCGCTCTTGCTGCCTCCGGGATACGGTAACTTCCAAGATTGTCGTCTACCTCTTTTACAAGTGTATTCATCTTGGACAGAAGCCATTTGTCCATGACAGGCAGTTTTTCATAGTCCAGTGTATATTTTGTGGCGTCAAACTCGTCAATATTCGCGTACAGCACAAAGAATGCGTAGGTATTCCACAGTGTTCCCATGAATTTGCGCTGTCCTTCCACAACGGCTTTTCCGTGGAAACGGTTAGGCAGCCAGGGCGCGCTGTTTACATAGAAATACCAGCGGATGGCGTCTGCGCCGTATTTTTCCAGGGCATCGAAAGGATCCACCGCATTTCCCTTGGATTTGCTCATCTTCTGGCCGTTCTCATCCTGCACATGTCCAAGGACGATGACGTTCTTATACGGAGCCTTGTTAAAGATCAGCGTGGAGATGGCCAGCAGGGAGTAGAACCATCCTCTTGTCTGGTCCACAGCCTCGGAAATGAAGTCTGCCGGGAACTGCTGCTCAAAGAGCTCTTTATTTTCAAACGGATAATGATGCTGTGCAAAAGGCATGGAACCGGAGTCGAACCAGCAGTCGATGACTTCCGGCACACGGTGCATCTCTTTGCCGCACTTTGGACACTTAATGGTCACTTCGTCGATGTATGGACGGTGCAGTTCGATGTCGTCCGGACAGTTGTCGGACATGGATTTCAGTTCCTCGATGCTTCCGATGGAATGCTGGTGTCCGCACTCACACTCCCAGATATTTAACGGAGTTCCCCAGTAGCGGTTCCGGCTGATGCCCCAGTCCTGGACATTCTCCAGCCAGTCGCCGAAGCGGCCCTTTCCGATGCTCTCCGGGATCCAGTTGATGGTGTTGTTGTTGGCGATCAGGTCGTCCTTCACCGCTGTCATCTTGATGAACCAGGACTCGCGGGCATAGTAGATGAGCGGTGTGTCGCATCTCCAGCAGTGGGGATAGCTGTGCTCGAACTTGGGCGCGTCAAAGAGAAGTCCTCGCTCGTCCAGGTCTTTTAACACCTCAGGGTCTGCTTTCTTTACGAACAGACCTGCAAACGGGGTGGTCTCGCCCATATTTCCTTTTTCATCTACAAGCTGTACAAAAGGCATGTCGTACTTGCGGCCCACTTTCGCGTCGTCCTCACCAAAGGCGGGAGCAATGTGAACCACGCCGGTACCGTCTGTCAGCGTTACATAGCTGTCGCATGTCACGAAGAAAGCTTTCTTGTTCTGCTTTGCAGCGCAGTCATATGCACACTGGTACAGCGGCTCGTACTCTTTGTACTCCAGATCTTTTCCCTTATATGTCTCCAGCACCTCATAGGCAGGCTGATCTTCTGCGGCCAGTTTTCCAAGGACTGTGTCCAGCAGGGCCTGTGCCATGTAGTACACATAGCCGTCCGCAGCTTTTACTTTTGCGTAGTCCTCATCCGGATTTACGCAGAGACCGATGTTGGAGGGCAGTGTCCATGGCGTTGTGGTCCATGCCAGAATGTAGGCGTCCTCGCCTTTTACTTTAAAGCGGACAATGGCGGAGCGCTCTTTTACATCCTTGTAGCCCTGGGCTACTTCCTGGGCGGACAGAGGCGTACCGCAGCGCGGACAGTAGGGAACGATCTTGAAACCTTTGTAGAGAAGTCCCTTGTCCCAGATCTTCTTCAGCGCCCACCACTCGGACTCGATGAAATCATTATGGTAGGTAACGTATGGATTTTCCATATCTGCCCAGAAGCCTACTGTGCCGGAGAAGTCCTCCCACATGCCCTTGTACTTCCAGACACTCTCCTTACATTTGTTGATGAACGGCTCCAGGCCGTACTCCTCGATCTGGTCCTTGCCGTCCAGGCCAAGAGCTTTCTCCACTTCCAGCTCTACCGGCAGACCGTGGGTATCCCAACCCGCTTTTCTGGGCACCATGTATCCCTTCATGGTGCGGTATCTGGGGATCATGTCCTTGATGACACGGGTCAGCACGTGACCGATGTGGGGCTTGCCGTTGGCTGTCGGCGGCCCGTCGTAGAAGGTGTAGGTCTCACCCTCTTTGCGGTTCTCCATACTCTTTTCAAAAATCTGATTGTCTTCCCAGAATTTCTCGACCTCTTTCTCGCGGTCGACGAAATTCAGGTCTGTTGAAACTTTCTTGTACATGGCTTCCTCCTTGTGAAAATGTTAACAGGGGACGTAACCCTTTTTAAAAGGGTTACGTCCGGAATTACACTAACTCCTGTGCTATTGTGTATATTGTTTGGAACATTTATGAAAAAAAAGACCTTCATCCGAATTAGGATGAAAGTCGTATTCCCTTCATTTATAAACCACCTAACATACTATCATATGCCTTCCGGTAACGGCGGACTCCGTCAGCTCCTACTCATGCTCTTTTCGGAGGCTGCGACTCTGAAGTGATATTCAGGCACATCCTACTTGTACCGGCCTTACACCATCACCGGCTCGCTTTGACGTTCCTACATGCCCTACTGTCTTCGTCACGGTCTTTCTCATATGGTTCTATCATACTATTACTTTTTTCACGCTAAAATTATAATAGGAAACCCCTGGTAAGTCAAGGGTTTCCCTTTTATTTTCCTCGTTCTGGCTGTCTCCCGGCATATTGAAGGTTCACTGAACACGGGCTCTATCTCCTCCGGCGGCGCCTTCTCCGTCTCCTTCTGCGCCTCTGCCGTTGCTGCCAGGTGGTAAATCCGATCAGCGCGGCCACGATCAGGATGATGATCACCGCGACCACCAGAACCACCTTCCACACGCTGCCGGATGCCTTTTCTTCATCCTGGGCGCCGGTCTCTTTAAAAGAGGCATCCTTGTTCACCTGCACTTTGATCTGGCCTACGGGATTGTCTTCATAAGTGTAGGAAAGAAGTCCCTCACTGTTTGCACCAGTGACCTGCTCCAAGCTGGAATCCAGGCTGGACAGTTCAAATCCGGCAGGGATGGTGACATTGACTGTATCCAGCATCTTTGCCACCTCCGCATTTTCCTCTGCGGAAACAGCAGTGTGCTGAAAATTACTGAATCCATAGTCCAGAAGCGCTTTGGTATCCGAGTAAACATGGCCCGGGAAAACTTTCAAAGTGACGCAGACAAGTTTCATATTTCCATTGTCTGCCATAGTCACCAGCGTGTTGTTCGCCTCTGTGGTGTAGCCTGTCTTTCCGCCCACAGCGTACTCGTAGTAATCGCTGTATCCGGGGATCAGCATCTCATGTTTCTGCTGGAAAACGTGCTCTTCTGTAGTTGCAGATGCCGGTATTGTGTAGTTTGTTGTCTGACAAATGGTAAAAAATTCCGGATAGTTAAAGAGTTCTTTTGCGACAAGAGCCATATCTCTGGCACAGGTATAATGATTTTCATCCTGAACGCCATTGGCGTTGACAAAGTTTGAATTGGTTCCCCCCAGCTCTTCCACTCTGCGATTCATCTCATCCAAAAACCACTGGTAGTCTTCTCCCTGGCTTTTCGCCACTGTCTCACCCACTGCATACGCCACTTCGTTGGAGGAGGCAAGGAGCATGGCATACAGTGCCTGTTCCATGGAGATGACATTTCCCTCTTTCATGCCAATGGACGCGTATCCGTCTCCCAGGCAGGTCAGGCATTCTGGTGTGATCACCACCTCCGCGCTCATATCGCAGTATTCAAAAGCAAGAAGCGCTGTCAAAAGCTTTGTAATGCTGGCCGGATATTCCTTCTGGTCAATGTTCTTTCCATACAGGATTGCCCCTGTCTCTGCGTCCATCACAATCCCGGCATCGCCGTATATTCCCGGCCCCTGGGGCCACTCTTTCAGACTGTTTGTCTGTACTTCCTGCTTGTAGGTGTCTTCCAGCTGCTGCTGATAGGGATCTTTCGCTTCCCCCTGGGTCTGGGCTGCATCCGTCGGCGCCGTGGCGCGGGCCGTCTGAGGCACAGCTGCTATAGCAATCATTACTGACATGAGCACATAACTCACTGTCCGTAAAACTTTTTTCATCTTTTTATTCTCCCTGTGAAATCTGTGCCTTTTATTATAGGCCATTTTCTCTTTTTCTACAACAGAAAAAAAAGCCGCCAGGGTATTCTTGCCAAATTTCCTATGAAACAGAAAACTTTCTCCGCCCTATGCCTGTCACCCTGTAATCAGTTTAAAGATCGCGATACAGATAGAAAACACTGCCACACCCTTTTTCAGTGGTTCCGGCCGCAGTATGCCCGCATTCCTGCTTCCAGCCCAGACTCCGGCGCCGTGGCTGACCATGGATACTGCCAAAAGGGTGATAAATGTCTCCGGCTCACACTGCATGCTGTATCCGATACAGGATGGGATTGCAATGAAAATGGAATTAAAGAGAGCCACTCCCACTGCTGTCTTCACAGAAACGCCCATCACCACAAGGAGGGGCATCACAAGGATCGGTCCCCCTGCTCCGGACAGGGCGCACACGGCCCCTGTCACAAATCCGAAGGCCACCATCACTCCCGCCGGAAGGTGCAGGCTCTCTTCTCTTTCTCTCTCTTTATCTTTTCTCAGCAAGATAGAAATGCCCGATACCAGCACGACCAGATACAGAATTTTCTTTACCACGGACTCATCGATCATAAGGTTCAGCCAGACTCCCATAGCCGCACCGGCCAGACTCCCCGCACTGATCAGAATTCCCAGTCTGACATCCAGGTTTTTTGCCTTATAATAGTTCCAGGAACCCAGCACGCCGGAGATCAGGAAGGCAAAAAAACTGAGCGCCATCCCCTGCGCCGCAGGCATTCCCATAAATCCGGAATACAGCATGGGCAGGAGAAATCCGGCGATCCCTGTCAGCCCGATCATGCCTCCCACCAGGAGATTTGCAAGAATAATAATCAAATACTCTATCATTTAAGTCGATATCCTTTCCGTTTTTGCAGGATTTTATGCAAAATCATTTCTGTAGGAGACTGCTTCACGGTAAATCTTCTCCTCGTCCAGTGTCTGGATCTGGTAATCTTTCATAAGAATCTTTCCGCCGCACACAGAATCCCGCACATCCCCGCTTCCAACGCTTTCCAGGATGGTGTTGGCAATGTGCCCGTACACAGCCATGTAGATCCTCCTCTTGTCGATTCCGATCAGATCCGCCCTTGCTCCCGGAAAGATCTTTCCATCCCTGCCCGGATCTCCTCCAAGGCAGGCCTGTCCGCCCCTGGTGGCCATGGCAAGGATGGTCTTGGCCGGCATGACAGCCGGCTCCGCAAGAGACACACCCCAGGTCAGATTCATAACAGACCGGAAGATCTTCATCTCCTGGAAAAGACTCAGGCCTCCGTGGGCGGCCCCGTCTGTCCCCAGTCCCACAGTGATATTTCTCTCCAGAAGCTCCGGCGTCCTGGGCGCCGCCTTTCCGCAGTTGCTGAAAGGACAGTGGCACACCTTCACGCCCCTCTCTGACAGCAGGCTGATCTCCCTCTCTGACAGAAGCAGACTGTGGGCTCCCAGAAAATCCGGACCCAGCACGCCCAGGCTGTCCAGATACTCGTAGGGACGCATCTGTTTCCGTTCCATATAGAAGTTAATCTCTCCCGGGTATTCGTTCATGTGAGCCTGCAGCATCGTGTGCCGCTCTGCTGCCCTCTCAGCCGCCATCCGGATCAGATCCTCCGAGCAGGAAATGAGAGATCTGAGGGAGTAGTAAACTTTTAAATTTCCTTGTCCATGAAATTCTTTATATAGTTCATCTGTCTTTTGAATGGCTGTCTCTGCATCCATGGAAATGGATGCAGGCAGACCTTTCTGGTCCATGGTGGAGTAGGACAGAGCTCCCCGCAGCCCACTCTGCGCGTAGACGCCTGCCGCCTCTCCCATAAAATAACTTCCGGCGTCAATAAACCCGGTCGTTCCTGCGTGGATCATCTCCACAGCGGCCATGCGTGCGCTCAGCTGCATTCTCTCCGGTGTCAGCGTGCTCTCGTAAGGCAGCATGATCCGTGTCCAGATCATAGGCATCTCATCCAGCACATTTCCCCGGAGGAGCTGCTGCCCGGTGTGCATATGGCTGTCCACAAGGCCCGGCATATAGATGCAGCCGCTTCCATCCATCTCCTCTTTCCAGGTATACTTTTCCTCCAGACGCTCTGCTGTATCGACAGCTTCTATTTTCCCGTCTCTGATGAGGATACTCCTTCCCTCTGCCAGCTCAAATTCCGGATCCAGATAGTCACTATTCCGGATCAGAAGATCTGCTTCTGTTTTCATATCCCTCTCTCCTATCAAATCTACACAATAAAAGTTTCTCTTGGTCTGCTTCTATATCGCGTTGGTCAGTGACAGCACAAGCTGCGCAATGCAGGCAGATCCAAGGAAAGTTCCGGTCATAACGAGAACACCTACAATGATCATCTTCCATCCCTGCTTGACAAAAGATTTGATCTGATCTCCGATAGAGATGCCCGCATAGGCTCCCACCAGTGTAAGAGGCGCTGTAAAATTAATGCTGTTGGCAGCCGCAATGACAAACTCCCTGGCAGGGCACAGAGGGCTGGCTGCCAGAAGGCCGATAATGGAACAGTAGGCCACAATGGGAAGCCGCAAAGGCACCAGTTTACTCAGCACTACAGCTGCCGCGGAGATGCCAAGAAGGATCAGGATCCCCGGCAGGGACTCCATAAATCCCACATCAAATCCGATAAAGTTGGCCAGGGCAATGCCAAGCCCTGATATGACAAGTAAAATTCCCCACTCTGCGTATCTCATCTATCTTTCCTCCCTGCTCTTTGCATTGTTCTCTTTTGCATCCATTTCTTTTTTCCGGCTCTCCAGCACCTCGCTGGGCTCTCTTCTAAGCCTGGCGATGGGCGGTTCCAGAAGCTGGTACAGCTTCTTTGTCAGAGGAATTCCCACAAAGATCGCTACATAGATACCTGTAATGCCGGATATTGTCTCGCTGGTACTTGCAAGGGCTGACAGTTCCGCCGCCATATCCGGGTAGATCAGCGCCAGGCTGGCTGTGGCGCTGGCCATGAGGATCCCGGCTCCCACGCCGGACGCCATTCCCAGGGCATAGGGGTGGAAAATATGCAGTGCTGCCACCATAGTTGTCATGAATCCAAAGTAAATCGTTCCTACCATACCGCCCACTACATAGATGGAGAGGCTTCCTCTCGTCTCCGGTGAGTCAGGCCCGAACATGTCCGTGATCAGAGCCAGGTTCGATTCTCTGTTGATCGAGTGGGTGGCTCCAATAGCCTCTCTTTTAAGTCCCAAAAGCAGGGCAAATGGAAGGGCCAGGAAGATTGTTCCCAGGTTTCCAATCTCCTGCAGCACCAGGGCAGGTCCTGCCGACAGGATCACCTCAAGGCTTGCTCCCGCATTGATCCCCAGTTTTGCAATAAAGGGACAGATGGCCACAATGACCAGCTTCGATGCCGCCTTTACTTCCTTTTTATTAAAGATCTTCAGCACCTCAGGGCCGGAGATCACTCCCATGATCAGGGAGTAAAAAATGGGAAACAGGATCAGAGTTCCCGGCCCCAGCGGCACCTGGATCTGTCCGATGCTGTCCGCGATCACGATAAACACAAATGCCAGGATAAAGATCTTGTACTCTGCCTTCATTCTGGCCATAGTAGATGGATAAGCGTAGGTCTCCTTTTTCATCTCATTTCTCCTCATTCTATTAAAATATCTTATAACATTCACGTATTATATAAGAATAACTTGTATAAAAAAAGGACAAATGGGCTGTTTTTGTTGTATACTGTAAAAAAAGAGGGAGATTTGTCGTGACACTGCCAGAATTACTGATAAAAGTACCGGAATTGGAAACGTATATCCGCTATATGCCCGACGAGCTGCGGGACCGCTGCACCATCCGCACCTATCCGCCCGGGACCATCATCCACCAGAAAGATGCCGAGCTGGATTATTTCGGCATCGTCTGTGAGGGATACCACCGGGTCATCAATGAATTTGAGAATGGAAACGTATTTATGATCGAGAGAAACGATCCCATTGACTTTGTGGGGGAGGTGGCCATCCTTGCCGGCAAATCCCGCACTTCTGTCACACTTGAGACTACCACGGAGTGCACGGTCCTCTATTTCACCAGAAAAGATTTCGAGGACTGGATCGCAAAGGACATCCACTTCCTCCGGCTTGTATCCCAGAAGGTGGCCTACAAGCTGTACCGTTCCTCCTACAACCGTGGCAACCGTCTGTTCTACCCGCCTCAGCATCTTCTCCTGGCCTACATCCTTCAGTACATAGAGGAATCCCATTCCAGCATTGTAAAACGCACCCGGGAGGAGATCCACGAGGAGACCGGGATCTCTGTAAAGACGCTGAACCGGACCATCCGCAAGCTGAAGGAGAAGGGGCTTGTGGGTATCACCAAAGGGAAGATCTCCATGACAGAGGAGCAGCAGCAAAAGGCCAGGGAGTACCTGAAAAGAGAATAGCCATAAAAAAAGAAATCGCCGCAGCCACTGCAGCGATTTCTTTTTCTTACGTTCTTATGCCATCACAGACTTCATAGCCTCTGCCAGCTTGTCTTTCTCTGCCTGAGCCTCTGCCAGGTCTTTTCCCAGCGTTGTGTAGTAGATCTTGATCTTTGGCTCTGTACCGGAGGGACGGACGATCACGGTCTCGTTGTTCTCCAGTTTGTAGATCAGCACGTTGGCAGAAGGAAGTCCTGTCTCCTCCGGCTTTGTGTAATCTGTCACGCTGGCCACCTTGTATCCGGCGATATCTTCCAGCGGTTTGTCCCGAAGTCCCTGCATGATTCCGGCCATCTTGTCCATGCCGCTCAGGCCCGGGAACTCAAAGCTGTCCACCTTGTTGAGGTAGCGTCCATACTGCGCATAGATCTCTTCCATTCTCTGCTTCAGAGAGCTTCCGATGCTCCTGTAGTAAGCTGCCATCTCGCAGATCAGCATGGAGCCTATCACTGCGTCTTTGTCACGCACATAAGGTCCTGCCAGATATCCGTAGCTCTCCTCAAATCCGAAGATGAACCGGTCCACTTCCCCTGCTTCCTCCAGCTGCGCGATCTGGTCTCCGATCCATTTGAAACCTGTCAGCACACTGCGGAGCTCTACACCATAGTGTTCTGCCACTGCATCTGCCAGCGGTGTGGACACGATGGATTTCACTGCCACTGCCTTCTCAGGCATGGTTCCCTTTTCAATGCGCCCTGCGCATATGTAGTCCAGGAGCAGCACTCCCACTTCATTTCCGCTTACCAGCTCGTAGGAGCCGTCCGGGCATTTCATGGCAATGCCCACCCGGTCTGCATCCGGGTCTGTAGCCAGCATCAGGTCTGCCCCTGTCTCTTTTGCCAGGTTCAGTCCCTGCTCAAGCGCCTCGAAGATCTCCGGATTGGGGTAGCTGCATGTGGTAAAGTATCCATTGGGGTACTCCTGATCCGGGACAATGGTAATATCTGTGATGCCGATATCTTTCAGCACCTGTGTCACCGGCACCAGTCCTGATCCGTTCAGCGGGCTGTACACCAGTTTCAGGCCGGCTGTCCTGCAAAGACCCGGGCGAACCTGTCTGGACTCGATGGCATCGTAGAGCGCCTTCTTGCAGTCGTCGCCTACAAAGCGGATCCATCCTTCTTCCACGCCCTGTGCAAATGACATGTATTTTGCCCCTGTCAGCACGTCCGTCTTCTGTATCTCTTCGTACACGATGGCAGCCGCATCGTCTGTCATCTGGCATCCGTCCGGTCCGTAGGCCTTGTATCCATTGTATTTGGCAGGGTTGTGGGAAGCAGTTACCATAACACCTGCGTTGCAGTTATAGTAGCGGGTCGCAAAGGAGAGCGCCGGCACCGGCATGAGCGCATCGTAGATCCTGACCTTGATGCCGTTGGCAGCCAGAACACCTGCCGCGTTCTTTGCAAATATATCGCTCTTGAGACGGCTGTCATAACTGATGGCAACAGTCTGTGTGCCGCCCTGCGTCTTCACCCAGTTGGCAAGACCCTGTGTAGCCTGTCTGACTACATAGATGTTCATGCGGTTTGTCCCCGCTCCCAGAACACCCCGAAGTCCGGCTGTACCAAATTTCAGAGCCACCGCAAAACGCTCCTTGATCTCTTCTTCGTTTCCCTCGATCCTGGCCAGCTCAGGATGAAGATCTGCATCTTCCAGATCCGCTTCCAGCCAACGCTTGTAATCTTCCTGATACATGTTTACCACTCCTACTACTTGCTTTTTTTATTTTTTTGTGTAAAAATACAACACTTACTAATAATATACCATGTTTGGCGCCGGACGGCAATCTGTAAATCAGGTATTGCCCGCCCGCACCTGGGATGAAGCTGCACAGTCTTTTTCAAACTGGTCTGGTCATTTTTCACTGTTTTGGCTATTTTCAACCAGTTCACTTTCTGTTATATTTCCAGTACAATCATAAGATCAGGAGGCGGTACGACACTATGAAACGAATTGTTACTCTTCAGGATATTTCCTGCGTGGGGCGCTGCTCTACCACAGTAGCTCTCCCAGTCATCTCTGCTATGGGCGTGGAGTGCGGCATTCTTCCAACAGCTGTTCTCTCCACCCACACTATGTTTCAAAATTTCACCTGCGTAGATCTGTCCGCTCAGATCCAGCCTATCTCTGAGGCATGGAAAAAGGAAGGCATCTCCTTTGACGGGATCTACACCGGCTATCTGGCTTCCAGACAGCAGTGCGGACAGATCTCGGATTTCTTTGACCATTTCCGCACCCGGGATAATCTGATCCTGGTCGATCCGGCCATGGCGGACAATGGAAAATTATATCCGGCCTTTGACCAGGATTTCCCGGCAGCTATGGCAGAGGTCTGTGCCAAAGCAGACGTGATCCTGCCCAATATCACAGAGGGCTGCCTCCTTACCGGAATGCCATATAAGACAGAATATGACCCTTCTTACATCACAGAGCTCCTGCAGCGTCTTCTCAAACTGGGATGCTGGACAGCCGTCCTCACAGGCGTCAGCTATGAGCCAAACAAACTGGGCATCGCCAGCTTAGACCAGGACGGAAACTCTTTCTCATACTTTACAAAAAAATGTCCCCAGAGCTACCACGGAACCGGAGATCTCTACTCCTCCACTGCCTTTGGAGGGCTGATGCGGGGTCTCTCCCTGGGAGATGCCCTCTCACTGGCAGCTGATTATGTGGTGGAGTGTATTGAGGTCACTTCCCGCTCCAGTGAAGCCAGATGGTACGGTGCAGAGTTCGAGTCCCAGATCCCCTGGCTGTGCCGGGAACTGGAAAAAAGACTGGGCTAGGTCTGCTTTTCCCACAGACGAAAACAGCGCCCTTGCAAATGCAAAGACGCTGTCTTCATAGCGTTCCCTGCAGGAATCGAACCTGCACTTGATCCTTAGGAGGGATCCGTAATATCCATTTTACTAAGGGAACATAAATATATTTATTTCGTACTTAGTTATTTTATCATCTTGTAAGTTCAAAATCAACTGTTATTTTTATTTTCATGGCAGGAAGCAGCTTTTCCAAAGCTGTCCCTGCCATTTTTTCAGTATCAGAAATTAATTCTGCCCTGCAGCCACATATTTGCCTTAAATCTGCGTCCCTGGGCCGGTTCTCCAAACACGCCCTTTACCGGCACACAGACATCAAACTCCAGCTCATTCACATCCAGCTTCATGACGTAGAGCTCTTCTCCCGTCTCCTGGTTCTGGATAGTATGTACATGCAGGATCTCTCCCAGGATCGAATATCTGTCACACTCCACCCCGTACGGCATAAAATACGTATCCACAATACTGAATACATCCTCTGTCACAAGGCGTTTTGAAACTTTTGAATAAATATCAATGTCATCCAGTGTCAGGCTCTCCATGGCAGCCTGATCTCCGTTTCTGGCCGCACTGAGGAGCATCATCCTGTTCCGGGATTCCTCCCTTCTTCTCCTCTCTGTCTCTTTGCTTTTCATAACAGGAAGAAGGACTGTCCCGGAATTGCACAGCCCCGCCAGGGTCACAGAGCCGAATTTCAGCCTGTCACCGGAGAGCTGTTTTTCTTTTATATATTCCACTGTATTCTGCAGATGGAAGATCAGGCTGACGCCCACCTTCACATCTTCGCATATGCCCACGTAGGCTTCCCGGTCCATCCTTTTTTCGACAACAATGTCAGCGTAAGAGGAGATGCCGCTTCCGATAAAATATGGATAGTAGTATTGTCTGTAAAATGTCTCGCGCATATCCATATCCCCGCATACGGCAACTCCTATGCCTGCCCCGCATTCCTTCTGATATTCACAGAAGTCTGCCTCCTCGTCCAGAGAGACCAGTTCATGGCATGTATAATCGTTCTCTATTGTCTTCAGAAATTTATTCAGCTCTGTCCTTGACTTAATACAGCCATAACCAATTGACCTTAAATATTTATGCATCTGTCACCTATTATTTTTTCTTTTCAATCTTGTCATGCCCACCCATATATGGACGCAGCACTTCCGGAATTCTCACAGAGCCATCTGCCTGCAGGTTGTTCTCCAGAAAAGCGATCAGCATTCTAGGCGGCGCTACTACTGTGTTATTCAGAGTGTGGGCAAAATATTTTCCTTCTGCTCCCTTTACGCGGATACCAAGACGTCTTGCCTGTGCATCTCCCAGGTTTGAGCAGCTGCCCACCTCAAAGTATTTCTTCTGTCTCGGAGACCATGCCTCCACATCGCAGGATTTCACTTTCAGATCCGCAAGGTCACCGGAGCAGCACTCCAGTGTGCGCACAGGGATATCCAGAGAGCGGAACAGATCCACTGTGTTCTGCCACAGTTTGTCATACCACTTCATGCTGTCCTCAGGCTTGCAGACAACGATCATCTCCTGTTTTTCGAACTGATGGATCCTGTAGACACCTCTCTCCTCGATGCCGTGCGCTCCTTTTTCTTTCCGGAAGCAGGGAGAGTAGGATGTCAGTGTCTGGGGAAGCTGTTCCTCCTCCAGCATAGTATCAATGAATTTTCCGATCATGGAGTGCTCACTTGTTCCGATCAGGTACAGGTCCTCTCCCTCGATCTTATACATCATGGAATCCATCTCCGCAAAACTCATAACTCCGGTCACCACGTTGCTCCGGATCATGAAAGGAGGCACACAGTATGTGAATCCTCTGTCGATCATGAAATCTCTCGCATAGGCAAGGACTGCGGAGTGAAGTCTTGCGATATCGCCCATCAGATAGTAGAAGCCGTTTCCAGCTACTCTTCCGGCGCTCTCCAGGTCGATGCCGTTGAAGCTCTCCATGATCTCTGTATGGTAAGGAATCTCAAAGTCAGGAACTACAGGCTCACCGAATTTCTCGATCTCTACGTTCTCGCTGTCGTCTTTTCCGATCGGTACAGACGGGTCGATGATGTTGGGGATGGTCATCATGATCTTTTTGATATTTGCCTCCACATCTTTTTCCTCTGTTGAAAGGCTCTCCACCCTGTCTGCGTTTGCCTGTACTTTCTTTTTCAGCTCCTCAGCTTCCTCTTTTTTGCCCTGTGCCATGCAGGCGCCGATCTCTTTTGAAATCTTGTTTCTCTCAGCTCTGAGGACCTCCACTTCCTGTTTGATCTCTCTGTTTCTCTTATCCAGCTCAAGAACTTCATCTACAAGAGGAAGCTTCTCATCCTGAAATTTCTTCTTTATATTCTCTTTTACTACATCCGGGTTGTTTCTTACAAATTTGATATCAAGCATTTTTACACCTCATCCCTTTCACTCTTATTCGTTCTCTTTTTGTTTTCCTTTGTTTCCTTCACATCCATGCTGTAGGCCTCGCTGAAGATCGCGCGGTCCAGAGCCTCTGTCTCTTCCTCCGCAAGTTCCACGTAGCTCTCACCCTTGACGATCTCTTTTATATAAGTATAGCAGCCTTCTCTGCTGTGCATGGCATTAATAACCCATCCACTGTTGTTTCCATCCAGCATGGCCAGGGCAAAACTCAGTTTTCCACCCATTTCATTAAATGCGTCATACTTGACGATACCGACCTTTTTGAAGTCTTTCTCCATTTTGCGGTAAATATCTTTGACATCCTGTCTGTTCTGTTTTGTCAGCTTCGCAAGTCCGTCTATCTCTGAGAATTTTGAGAGAAGACTTTCCTCTAAAGTCTTTCCATCTTTTCCTTTCATAAACGAGTTGTAGCTGTTTTTCAGACGGTCGTACTTCATACTGACATTCACATACAATACGAAGAGGGCAATGATCAGTATCAGCATAAACAGAAAAATAAATGCCGGATCTATTCCCAGTCTTTGTAAGATTGCACTTTCCATTAAATCTGTTCTCCTTTTCCTATGGACATGATCATATCGAACATACGTTCTAATTCTTTATCCGAATAATATTCTATTTCTATTTTTCCCTTTCCTTTTCCTTTTGATGCCACATGCACCTTAGTGCCAAGCACCTGTTTCATCTTATCTTCTATATCTTCGTATATAAAAGCATTTTCAATAACTTTCTTTTCTTTCTGCTTCTTTGGATTTTTGATCTCTTTGATAAGCTTCTCTGTCTCCCGGACACTCAGCTTTTCATCAAAAATCTTGTTAGCCAGCATATACTGCTGTTCCGGATCGTCAATGGCAAGAAGGGCTCTCGCATGTCCTGTACTGATCATATCATCTATGATCATCTGCTGCACTCTCTGGTCCAGTTTCAAAAGACGCATTGAGTTTGTGACGGCTGTCCTGCTCTTCGATACTCTCTCTGCCACTTCATCCTGCTTGAGATTGAATTCCTCCAGCAGCTTTTTAAAAGCCATAGCCTCCTCGATTGGATTGAGGTTTTCTCTCTGGATATTCTCGATCAAAGCAATCTCCAGTATTTCCTGCTCATTATATTCTTTTATGATGACAGGAACTTCTTTCACCCCCGCCATCTTTGCAGCACGCCATCTTCTCTCACCAGCAATAATCTCGTAGTAATCATTCCTTTTTCTGACAATCAGAGGCTGAAGCACACCATACTGTTTGATAGAGTCAGCCAATTCGAGAAGAGCATCCTCCTCAAAATTTCTTCTCGGCTGCTCTCTGTTTGGCTCCACCATATTGATCTTCATCATCTGCTCGCCGCTTTTTAATTCGGCTGTTTCTTCTGTCTTTTTACTCTCAGAGCTGGATACTTTAGCAGATTTATTTTCCGGGATCAGACTGTCCAGTCCTTTTCCCAGCCCCTTTCTTTTTACCGGCATATTTTTCCTCCACCTTCTGTTTTTCTGCTATTCCTCTTTTTCTATCACTTCATCCGCGAGCAGTCTGTAGCTTTCTGCTCCAGATGATTTTGGATCATACTGGTTAATGGGCATTCCGTAGCTCGGCGCCTCCGCCAGTCTGATATTTCTCGGTATGATCGTCTTGTAGATATTCTGATTTAGGTTGTCCTTTACATTCTCAACGACCTGCAGTGAAAGATTAGTTCTCGCATCATACATAGTAAACACAACGCCCTCTATCTCAAGATTTGAGTTCAGACGCTCCTTCACGAGTTCAATTGTATGTATGAGCTGACTCAATCCTTCCAGTGCGTAATATTCACATTGAATAGGAACGAGCACAGAGTCTGCAGTTGTCATCGCGTTGATCGTCAGCATACTCAGGGAAGGCGGACAATCGATAATGATGAAATCATAGTTTTCTTTTACCTTCTCCACTTCATTTTTTATAATGTATTCCTTGTTTTCAATGCCTATTAATTCTATTTCAGCAGCTGAAAGGTCTATGTTTGTTGGAAGAACATCCAAATTCTCCAACACTTCTTTGCAGATTATTTCCTCAATCTGGGCTTCTCCGATGATCAGGTCATATACTGTCTTTTCAATGCTGTCTTTATCCACGCCTAATCCACTGGTCATATTTCCCTGGGGGTCCATATCGATTGCAAGCACTTTCTTTCCTTTTTCTGCCAGGCATGCTGAAAGATTAATGGCTGTTGTCGTTTTCCCGACCCCACCCTTCTGGTTGGCGATTGCTATTATTCTTCCCATTTTACTTTACCTCTCTCAGTGATTATTACTAGTATATCACCTTTCTCTTTTATATTCCAGAATATGTTTCACGTGAAACATATTTTTTCTGTTTTTCCTAAATGTTTCACGTGAAACATTTCTCTTTTGTCCACTTTTTTACTCTGATGTTTCACGTGAAACATTTTATGCAGATATTACTTTAGTTCTTATTCAAGATATGGTAAACTATTTGTATAACCTACAGAAAGGAGAATTTCTTATGAGTTGGAAAAAAGCCCTTACGATTACGACAATTCTTACGGGAGCAACCTCCGTCGGTATACATCTGATAAATAAAGCTATCCATATTTCAGCCACAATAGACCATTTGCTCAGTTCTTCGTCTGAAACCTATTATGACTGGAAATTTGGAAAAATATTTTACACAAAACAGGGACAAGGCACTCCTCTTCTCCTTGTACATGATCTGACCACCTCCAGTTCAGAGTATGAATGGAAAAATGTGATCAAAACACTTGCCAAAACCCGGACAGTCTACTCACTGGATCTACTTGGATGTGGACGTTCGGACAAGCCGAACCTTACCTATACAAACTATCTGTATGTACAGCTTATCAATGATTTTATAAAAAATGTCATAAAAGAAAAAAGTGACGTGATCGTAACTGGACAGTCTTCCTCTTTTATCCTGGGAGCCTGTCAGAATAACAGGGAAATCATTGACAACATCGTTATGATAAACCCGGCTGACATATATACAACAGCACATATTCCAACAAACAGCAGCCGCATACTGACAAAACTGATCCTTCTTCCTCTCATTGGAACGCTTTTATATAATATACTTGTGCGAAAGGATAATATAGAGAAACATTTCAGAGAGTATTACTTTTATGACAAGAGTAAGATCAAACATGAAGAGATTATGACTTACTATGAAGCTGCTCACTATGGAAATGCATCCTCAAAGTATCTTTTTGCAAGTCTCAGCGGAAACTACCTGACTGCAAATATAATGCTCTATTTAAAAGATCTGTCCAATAGTATCTTCATAGTAACAGGGGATAATGAGAGAAACAAAAGCGAGGCTGCAGAGTATCAGAAGATTCTTCCTTCCATTGAGATCTTCCACATTACTGAGTCAGGATATCTGCCACAGCTGGAAACTCCAGACAAACTTCTTGAGCAAATTAAAATATGTCTCGACATAGAGTAGTGAACGATCATATAAAGAATCAACAAAGGAACCGCTGCTATTGCAGCGGTTCCTTTGTTGGAAGTCCGGCTTTCCTTGGAAATTTTCCGGGTGTACTTTTTTTCTTTTCTATTTTTATAAAGGATCTTGCTATATCACTCTCCGGAAGACAGAATTTCTCCACCTGTTCAATTTCTCCTCCCAGGATCGACACCGCTTTCTTTGAATTTTGCAATTCCTCCTCTATTTCTCCTGATTTGTAAGGTATGAACATACCACCCTTTTTCACATAGGGCAGACAGTATTCCGAGAGCGTAGCCAGATTCGCCACAGCCCTGGATACACAGAGATCATATGCCTCTCTGTGCTCACTTTTCTTTGCATAGTCTTCTGCTCTGCCGTGGAGCGCACAGATATCCTCAAGTGAAAGTTCCTGAATGACGCTGTTTAAAAACTTAATTCTCTTATTCAGGGAATCCAACAGTGTAACTTTGAGGTGGGGAAAAGCAATCTTCAGTGGGATACCCGGGAATCCGGCCCCTGTCCCGATATCGATGACCGTAGAGACCTGCTCCATATCTTGTACTTTTACAATGGCAAGGCTGTCCAGGAAATGCTTTTCATTCACCTCCTCATACTCTGTAATCCCTGTAAGATTCATCACCTTGTTCCATTCTACGAGAAGCTCAAAGTATCTGTCAAACTGTTCTTTCATTTTATCTGTCAGAACAATCCCAAGCTGTTTTAACTTACTATCGAATATTCTTTCTTCCATAAAATCTCCTGCCGCTTTATCTATTGCTTTTTAACTGTTCCATATAAACAAGGAGTACAGAGATATCCGCAGGTGACACACCGGATATGCGGGATGCCTGCCCCACAGATACCGGCTGGTACTCTTTCAGCTTCTGTACAGCCTCTATCCGCAGGCCCTTCACCTGATCATAGTCAATATTTTCCGGAATCTTCTTGCTCTCCATCTTTTTAAACTGCTCTACCTGCTTTTTCTGTCTGGATATATATCCCTCATATTTTATATTTATGTTAACCTGTTCCTGGACTTCCTCTCTCAGGTCATTCGGAAATTCCGGCCTGTTATGATCCAGAGGCAATAAGATCTCGTAGGAAAGTTCCGGGCGCCTTACCAGCTCCGCCAAATTGGAACCTGACGTCAGGGGCGTACTACCATTCTCTTCCAGAAGCTTCTGCACTTCCTCTGTCGTCCCCACATAAGTCTTCTTCAGCCGCTCCATCTCTGTCTCTATAAGTTTTTCTTTCTTAAGGAGCCGCTCATATCTCTCCTGATCAATCAATCCTATCTCATATCCCTTGGCTGTCAGCCTCTGATCTGCGTTATCCTGCCTGAGTAGAAGACGGTACTCAGCCCTGGATGTCATCATCCTGTAGGGCTCGTGGCTTTCCTTTGTGACAAGATCGTCTACAAGCACACCGATGTAGGCCTCTGACCGGTCCAGGATCACGCCTTCTTTTCCCTGCAGCTTTCTGGCGGCGTTAATACCTGCCAGAAGTCCCTGGGCCGCTGCCTCCTCATATCCGGAACTTCCATTAAACTGACCGCCGCTGAAAAGGCCGTCAATATTCCGGAATTCCAGAGTCGGCCTAAGCTGTCTGGCATCTATGCAGTCGTACTCAATAGCGTAGGCATTTCTCACAATCTTTACATGTTCAAGTCCGGGGACAGACCGGTACATCTCATACTGGACATCTTCGGGAAGAGAACTGGACATACCCCCTATATACATCTCGTTGGTCTCCAGACCCTCCGGCTCGATGAAGACCTGATGCCGGCTTTTATCCGCAAATTTCACTACCTTATCCTCTATGGAAGGGCAGTATCTGGGGCCTGTTCCCTCGATCATGCCCGAAAACAGAGGCGATCTGTCCAGATTTTTCCTTATGATCTCATGGGTCCTCTCATTGGTGTAAGTCAGCCAGCAGGACACCTGGTCCTTCTGGATACTCTCCGGGTCAGTTGTAAAGGAGAAGGGTACGATCCTCTCATCCCCCTTCTGCTCCTCCATCTTACTGAAATCAACGGTATTCCGGTCAATCCTGGCAGGTGTCCCGGTCTTGAATCTGTACATCTTCACTCCCAGATCCTTCAGGCACTCCGTCAGATAGTTGGCTGCCTGCAGCCCGTTGGGGCCCGTATTTGTGCTCACATCCCCGTAAATGCAGCGCGCCTTCAGATATGTACCTGTGCAGAGAATGACCGCCTGACAGCGAAATACAGCGCCTGAATATGTCTGCACACCTGTGACTTTCTTTCTTCCATCTACATCCTCTGTCAGGATATTTACCACTTCTGCCTGCTTGATCTCCAAATTTTCCTGGCTCTCCAGCACCTGCCTCATAGTTCTGCTGTAGAGGGCTTTGTCAGCCTGGGCGCGAAGTGAATGTACTGCCGGACCCTTGGATTTATTGAGCATCTTGGACTGGATAAAGGTGCGGTCGATGACCTTTCCCATCTCACCGCCCAGAGCGTCCACTTCCCTCACCAGATGCCCCTTGGATGTTCCCCCTATATTGGGATTGCAGGGCATAAGGGCGATGCTGTCCACACTGACTGTAAACACGATCGTTCGAAACCCCAATCTGGCACATGCCAGCGCCGCCTCACATCCGGCGTGCCCGGCGCCAATGACAGCCACGTCATATTGGTCTTTATTTTCCCATACAGAATTTGCTGAAAATTTCATTGACAAGATCCTCTCCTACTGTCTCTCCTGTAATATTTCCCAGTGACTCATATGCATCCATCAGATCAATGGAATAAAAATCCTCCGGCATATCCATACGTATGCTTTCCAATACCTTTTCAAGGCTTCCATATGCTCTTTCCAGTTCATGCTTATGCCTTGCGTTTGTGATGTACACCTCGCTGTTAAAAGAAAGATTCCCGTGATAGAACAGCTCTTTTACCGCGTGCTCCATCTCATCCATCCCCTCTTCTTCTTTTGCGGAGACAGATATGACAGGAGTATCTTTCATCCCTCTCTCCGCGCACATCTGCCGGATCTGTTCCTCTCCGGTCCTGCGTTCCAGGTCAGACTTATTTAGAAGGATGATCGCCTTTTTTCCTGTTATAAACTGAAAAATCTTCCGGTCATTGTCATCCAGGGGCATGGAGGAGTCCACCACGTAGATGATAAGATCCGCCTCCTTAGCCTGGCTCAGAGCTCTGTCCACACCGATCTTTTCCACCCTGTCATCGGTTTTTCTTATCCCGGCTGTATCTACAATGTTCAGGGAAATGCCCTGCAGGTTCATATGCTCCTGAAGAATATCCCTGGTAGTACCCGCTATGTCTGTGACGATGGCCCGTTCCTCCCCCAGGAGCATATTCAGTATGGAAGATTTACCGGCATTGGGCTTTCCAACGATAACCGTCTTGATTCCCTCCTTCATGACGCGCCCGTCATCGGCGGAGGCCAGAAGGCTGTCCAGCCTGCCCTTAAGCTCTTTCACATCCCTCTCCAGGACCTGTGCATAGCCCTCGATGCTGATATGCTCCGGATCATCCAGGGCCGACTCAATAAAAGCAGTATGATAAAGTATTTTGTTTCTTATATTATCTATTTTTTTCTTTACACTTCCCCTGAGCTGGCTGACCGAACTTTTTAAGGCGTAGTCATTCTGAGATTGTATGACATCTATGACAGCCTCAGCCTGAGACAGATCCATCTTTCCGTTCAGGAAAGCCCTCTTGGTAAATTCCCCCGGCTGAGCCGGCCTGGCGCCCGCATGGATACATGCCTCCAGCACTCTTCTTAATACATAGACGCCGCCGTGGCAGTCGATCTCCACTGTATCTTCGCCTGTAAATGTGCGTGGTCCTCTCATAAGCATGACAAGAACTTCGTCAATCGTCTCACCATTCTCCTCAATATACCCGTAGTGGATGGTGTGGGACTTTTGATCAGAAAGCCTCTTATTGTTTTTTCCTCTGTATATCATGTCCGCAATCTGAAAGGCATCTTCTCCGCTCATTCTCACAATGCCTATCCCCGCCTCGGACATGGAAGTAGATATGGCGGCAATGGTGCTGCTCTCGCTGTACATATATATCTCTCCTTTCCCCGGAGTTAAAAAGGCAGAGGTTAAAACCTCTGCCTTTCTTATTTTCTCACCAGTGTCACAACTACGCGGCGGTAAGGCTCCTCGCCCTCACTGTGCGTTGTCACATTTTTGTCTCCCTGCAGAGCAGAGTGGATGATCCTTCTCTCATAGGGATTCATCGGCTCAAGAGTAACCGGCTTTCTTGTCCTTTTCACTTTGTGAGCAATATTTCTTGCAAGATTTTCCAGAGTCTCTTTTCTTCTTTCCCTGTAATCCTCCGTGTCAAGTTTCACCCGCACATAGCCGGCCTGCATCTTGTTTGCAACCCTGTTTGTCAGATACTGGAGTGAGTCAAGGGTCTGTCCTCTTTTTCCAATGAGGATACCCATATTGTCGCCCTTCATCTCAATGGAGAGTGCTCCCTCCTCGTCGACCTTGGAGCAAAGCTCCACTTCCATATGCATAGCCTGGAGAACATTCTGAAGGAATGTCTCGCACTCTTTTATAGTGGCGTCCTCCACTTTTGCCAGCTCTGTCTCATGCCGCGGCTCTGTCTTCTCCTCCGGTTTTGCCTCTTTCTTCTGTTCTTTTTTTATTTCCTTTTTGCCGGATTTCTGAGCTGCCTTCCTGGGCTCTTTGTTTTCTTTTTTGGGCTTTTTCGGCTCTTTTTCTTCTTTGGTATCAAGAGTGATGTCTGTCGGAACTGCCTCTTTGATCAGCTCCTCCGCGATCTCATCCACACTCTCTTCTTTCGGTTCTTCTTTTCTCCAGGCCCGGATCACAGCCTGCTTCATGCCAATTCCGAGAAATCCAGGGCTTCCCTTTTCGATGACATCATATTCCAGTCTGTCACTTGTCACGCCAAGCTGGACCAGAGCTTCTGTGATGGCATCATCCAGTGTCTTTGCTGATACTGTAATCTCTTCTGCGCGTCTGCCTTCCATTATGTTCTCCCTCCCTATATCCACTTAGAGGGACTCCTCCATTTAAGAAAAAGTCCCTTCCTGTGTTTTAATTATTTTCGTTGTACTTTTTAACCAGATTTGCCTTTGAGGCAAGGCTGCCCTCTTTTTCTTTGTTTTTGTTGTTTACAGCTTTCTGGAGTTTCTCTTCTCTGTCTTTGTCAGTCTGTACAGATGTCTTTGCCTTGCTCTGAATGCTCCTTGTGTTTGTCTGGGCCATAGCATTGATCTTCTCTGCCCTCTCGCCCCTCTTTTCCCGCTTCTTAGCGGCTTTCTCTTTATTCTTCTCAATGAGCTCATCCACAGATATCTTCTTCAGATGACGATTGATAAATACCTGCTGCAGACATCTTACCACAGCACTGATGATCCAGTAAATACCAAGACCTGCCGGAAGTGATACAACGACGAACAGTGAAAACAGAGGCATGGTAATGTTCATTGTCCTCATTGTGCTGTACATCGGATTATCCTTATCCATAGCCTGTCCTGAGAGAGCCTGTGACAGTTTCATACTCAGGAACTGTGTGAGAACAGATATGGCCGGAAGAGCGATCGCTGTGATGACCAGAACCACTGCTGACACACCAAACTGCTCAGAAATCTGTGCTCTGTCAGAGAACAGCTGCATCGGTGAAAGAGACAGATCCGGGATGGTCAGGAATTTCTGCACATCAGCCGGTGCATTCTTGATTGCGGGAACATAGTCCTCCATCTGGTAAACAACCGGGTACAGGGCGAACAGAAGCACCATCTGGAGAAGCATGGGAAGACATCCGCCTGTCATGGACGTCCCGTATTTATCATATACCTGCTGCATTTCCTCCTGCATCTTCATCTGAGATGCCTGGTCTCTTTTGTTCTTATACTTTTTCTGAATTGCCTGAAGTTCAGGGTTCATGACCGCAGTCATCTTGGATGTTCTCTGCTGCTTGATAGTAAGCGGCATCATGATCATATATACAAGTATCGTGTATAAGATGATCGACAGTCCCACCAGACCTACATCTGAGGGAAGAATCTTATCTAATATCTCGTAGATAAAATTCATGACAATACCGAGCAGATCCGCAATCTGTCCTATGATCGGCCAGTTTGCAGCTGTCAATACTACACCTTCCATATTTTCTTTTCCTCCGTTTACGCGATCAGACGATCAGATCGCCCCGGCCTGCATTTTATCCTGATATTTTACATTGCTACGGAACCGGATCGTAGCCTCCTTTAGCAAAAGGATTACAGCGGAGTATCCTCCAGACAGCCAGAAGCCCTCCCTTGAGCGCTCCGTACTTTTCAATTGCCTCCACTGCATACTGGGAGCATGTAGGAAAATAGATACATGTAGAATGTCCCTTGAGAGGCGACAGATGTTTCTGATAAATTTTCACCAGACCTATCAAAATCTTTTTCACGACACATCACTCCGCTTTATTGATTTATCTGTATCATCTTGTGAAGACGCCCCAGATGCAGAAGTGCACTTTCAATCTCGCGGCAGCTTCTTCCTTTCGCTGCCACTCTGGCTATGACCACTATATCTTTACCACATGGGAACAATTCTTCATTCAGACGATAACTTTCACGTATTAATCTTGTCAGCCTGTGCCTGACAATGCTGTTGCCAACCTTCTTGCTGACGGAAATCCCCAGTCTGTTCTTATCCAGACCATTGTCAAGTTCATACATGACCAGATACCGGTTGGCATGGGATCTTCCGTTTTTATAGACGTGCTGAAAATCTCTGTTTTTTTTCAGTGATTCGGAAAATTTCATTTTCATCTCCTGATTTTAAGAGAAGAAAAGGCCACAAAGATGCGGCCTACGCTGATAATTTCTTTCTTCCTTTAGCTCTTCTTGCAGCAAGAACTTTTCTTCCGCCTGCTGTGCTCATTCTGGATCTGAAACCATGAACCTTTGCTCTCTGTCTCTTTTTTGGCTGGAATGTCATTTTCATAGATATCCACCTCCTTATATTTTACACAGGAATACTCCCGCTCTTTTCCTAGACATCAGTTTTGATTATATGCAATAAATCCCGTGAAGTCAAGCAAAACCGATGATTTCATAAAGTTTTTCCTCTCAGCTGCGCCCATGGCATTATATAATGATGTTGGGGTCAAAAGCCCGGGACTACGATGCCTACGGATTGTTCCGTGCTGCGCACTCTCACAATCCTACCCAATATTCGCATATCGTGGGA
>NZ_CAUGIN010000030.1:0-36866 GCF_959599685.1 Lachnoclostridium phocaeense | reverse complement strand
GTAAGTCTATCTTACATCAGTTTGAAGGTTTACACAAACTTTGGGATACTCCCTCGCCCGACGCTAACAAAATCTCTGTTTCCCACCTATATTCATCATTTTACCATTCTATAGCATGATTTAAAAACAGTCATCTTCTACAGTAAAATCACTCTCGCTCAGATATAATGTGTCGTCAACTCCACAATTATCTGAAACACTAGAGCCTCCTCCTAGAATATCTAACATTATACCATAGCCTCTTTTCAAAACAAAATTAATTTATATCCTCTTTTTGCACTTTCATTCAAAACGGCCAGCCGGTAAACTGAATATTCCCCTCTTCTCCCTGCAGCATAGTAGCAATCCGCCGGACATAGCCATCTCCAAGGCCCGGCTCTCCTTCCCGGACCGGCATCTTTCTTCTCCCTTCAAAACGCTCTCCAGGCAGAAGATCCGGCATCTTAGGATACCCTGAATCAAAAAACTGCCAGAGGTTATATGCTTGATGTATATGGTAGCACATATCCCTGGCAGTCTCTAAAGAACTTTTTCTATTTTTCCTCCGATGCGCCGGCCTCAGCCAGCCACCCCTCTACAACCCCAGCGGTCTCTCCCACCGCCTGAGCAATCTGCTCCTCTGTCATACCCATCTCTGCAAGCCTGGCAGCTACGCTTCTCTTTTCTTCCTGTCTACCCTCATTCCGGCCTTCACTCCAGCCCTCTTCCCATGCATCCTCTCTCTCCTGCCGGATATGCCTTGCCTGGTCATATTCATATATACTCATCCTTTTCGCCTCCGCCCGATTCTTTCTCAGAAACTCTTCAAGGACTCCTTCCTGGATGCACTCCGCAATCGCACATTCCACTGCGTCTTCTGTGTCCATCTCTTCAGCATATTTTCTTATGCATGCTGTGTACTCTGCATAGTCTGCCAGTGTCTTACAGGACTGCAAAAGCTCTCGGTTATGACCTGCGTTGACATTCAGCATCACTGCTTCCAGCTCCAGCTTATGCTCCTCTTCTTCCACTTCGTACAGATCTGACAGTCTGAGTATCCGCCTGTCCGGCTGTCTCTCCACTCCATTGTAAAATATGATGAACTGGGGTGGCGGGATCTTCACTTTCTTCTTTCCATACAGATTTTCATTCTTTGTCATGTCCGCATACAGATCTGCAAGGTACAGAAGCATCCGCAGCGGAAGGTTGGGGCTGTAGGTGGACTGATGCTCATACAGAGAAAGCTGGGAGTCTATCACAAATGACAAGTCATTCTTGATGGCCATGTAAATAGCATTCTCCAGCGTATTCACCTCCAGAAGTCCAGGATCCTTATAGTCTTTTCCGCTTACCGCATTATACAGTCCCAGCAGTTCCTTTTTGTCGCTGAACAACATGGTGAAAATAGACGACTTATAATTCCGGTTGGGCACAGGATACATTTTCTCTTCCTCGCTCCTGCCCTGCTTGTTTCGCCTCTGTTTCTTTTGACTTTTGCTCATGTATACCTCCTTCATCCTGAAAATTTGCAGGAGGTATCCTGAAGAAGCAAAGTGTTGCGGCCAAGAAACCTCTCTGCTGTGTGTAAAATGGAACGAAAAGCATTGAGATTTCTTTTAGATTTTTATAAATTGTAAGACACGGCCGACGCCGCCAGAAACTGCCAGAAATATAATGCTTTGAGTATATATTAACATATATTTCCCAAAGTTTCCATAAGCAATTTCATATCTATTTTTGTTTAACCAAATCTGTCTACCCTTTTCCTTAGTCCCTGCGGAACAGATCTCTGGTGTATACTTTCTCCTTCACATCATCCAGACAGCTGTCATACCGGTTGGCAATGATGGACTGACTCATCTCCTTGAACTTCTCCAGGTCATTAACTATCCGGCTGCCAAAGAAAGTGCTGCCATCCTCCAGTGTGGGCTCATAGATGATCACGGTAGCTCCCTTGGCTTTCACCCGCTTCATGATCCCCTGAATGCTGCTCTGGCGGAAGTTGTCAGAGTTGCTCTTCATAGTCAGGCGGTACACACCTATAACCACCTCGTGCTCCTTACTAACATCATAAGCACTATTGGCCTCATACCCTCCGGCCAGCTCGGACCTCTTCCTTTTTCTGGTGTTTCTCCTCAAACCTCCGGTGTTCTTTAAAATTTCACCAGTTTATTTAGAAGAGCTTATCTCTTTCCTGGTGTCTCCTTAAATCTTCTCATTATCCTGGTGTTCACCAGGCTACTCAGAAGAACCACCATCTGGATAAATTATTCCAGGACATCTACAAATGCAGTGGTTTTCATTCATTTTGTATTGCCCAATACACCTTTCATTGCCTTGATTATGTTCTTACCTCCGTTGCCATCAATCACTTCCTGCATATGCCGAGAAATTCTTTTTCTTAGCTCATAATTCGCTATATATGCCTTCAAATATTTCTTTATATTAAATAGACAATACTCTTTATCCTCTCGAATATCGCCAGCATAGCAAAGCAACCCTTTTTCTGAAAACGCCGACGCAATTTCTATCTGGTTATCTGCCAATGTATAAATAATCGAAGGCGTGCCACAGGCACATAATTCATAGGTTGTACTTCCACTAGCGGTTATCGCTATATCACACTTTGTCATGTATTCAGCCATATTAGAAACATTATAGTGCAGATAAATATTCTCTCTGTCTCCCCATTGCCTCAGAAGCTTCTCCCTATTTTTATTAAATGCACCTATAATGACATGATATTCTAATCCCGAGAATCCTGTCCACCCCTGTATACCCCGTAAAATGTAATCAGTAATATTATAGGAGTCCGCTCCACCTGATGTTATCATAACTCTCTTTACAGATTTATTAATTGTTCTCTTTATACTAGAAAATTCATCCCGTAAAGGAACATACGAGCAGCCAATAGCAAAACCTGTATCTAATCCTGCCATGCGATACCGTTCTGGATATGACAATTTTTCAGCATATATATTATAATTGATCAACAAATCCACAGGATAAAGCATTTTGTCTATATCATCAATATAGATCAGTTTTGTTATTTTCCTCAATTCCGTTAGATACTGTTTCGTTACAAAGCAGGAGTCTATAATCAAACATTCTATCTTATTTCTAAGAATAAACGATGAAATCTGTTCAATCTCCTTGTCCAGATCATTCCAGGCACTGCCTAGGCATATAGTATTGACATCTCGTTCACGTATTAATGCCTCACAATGCTGATCAGCAATGATAAAAGTTACAGTTTCTCCCATATTTTGAAGTGTCTTTGCTATTGAAAGGCATCTCATAATATGTCCAGTCCCAATTTCTGCATTTCCATCTACTCTAAAATACACCATAAGCGTATTACCTCAGATTTTTTTCTTGAATTCATTTATGTTTTCTTTTCAGTTTATGAAAGGAAATCTTTCATTGTAATGTTTTCTTGTATGATAAGTCCCTTTTCCATTTTGTTGGTACGCTTTAAATTTCCATTCCGAAATTTGTTTCCAATTATTTTTCAGCAGTTCCAAAATTTCATGATTCAAAGATTTATATGTGGATTCAAATGTTTCCTTCGTTTCATCGAAAAAAACTTCTTTCTGTACCATAATCTTTCCTGTATCCCCCCTTTTTCCAACATATGTATTGTAAATCCTTTAGGAGTATCATCAATAAAACTCCAGAAATTTGGAACCGAACCCCTGTTCCATGGCAAATAGGAGATATGCATATTAATAATCTTCCCATAAAGGGAAGCAATAATCTCATCATTTACTATGTACGAATAATTATAGTTGATAGTTAATTCCAGCCTAAGGAAAATAAGTTGTTCTTTTGAAATTTTATCAGAATAATAATATACATTAACCCCATTGCTTTTCAGCCATTCGTATAATTCGAAAGAATCTCGGTTATTACTCAGGAGCAATACCCCTTCTCCGTATTTTTGCATTCTAAATCCGAAGCAGGAATATTGAAAATCCATTCCCTCTCCATCACATATATTAAAGATTCTGTGTTCTTAGCACCCTTCTTCTCGACAAATGAGAGCTCTTCAAATATCTTCTGAGAGGCAAAGTTTCCAGTTAAGACTTCAGCAAAAAAAATATTACAGTAGGGATAATCCTGTAAAGCTCTTTTCATAAGCAAAGCTACCAGTATTTTTCCATACCCGCAACCTCTCCTCTCAGGAATTAAGCTATAACTAATCCTGCACTCTCCTTCTCTTAACTCTAACCTCCCCTGTCCGACAGCAATATCCTCTTCCATCAAAACATAAAGCGAATCCGTATCAGAATGCATTAGCTTATCATACCATTTCATGTGAACATCTAACGGTATCTTCTCTGAATTAAACGAGTTTTTTCTGCATTCAGGATTATTGGCAAGTCCTAAAATAAAAAAACTATCTCCCTCATTTGCATTTCTTAGATACAGTTTTCCCATATACTATTCCTCCAAAATTAGATCTTCAGATAAAGGCATTCCATAGTCAATATCTCTTGACGCATGTTTTCCAATTATCTCCTTATAATATTGGGGTTTCATACCATATCCAGGACGGATAACACGGATATTATCTTCGGTAAATGTTTCCCCACGCCTGATAGGCCTGACCGTAAATATAGAGCGCCTAAATACCATGCTGCCCTTTTCCTGTTCCATGGGGCCATAACTCACATGGCCAAGAGCTTTCTCCACATTTCTTATATCAGTGACCATAGATTTAAACTCTTTTGGTTCCATTGAAAATGATGAGTCTGGATTCTTAATTTCTCTGCTAATACAGAAATGCTTTTCGATTACCTGCGCACCTAACGCCACCGCTACGGTTGCTGCTAACGATCCCATAGAATGGTCTGATAACCCAACTGGTAGCCCAAATTGTTTTCTCATATCAGGAAGAGTTTCAGTATTTACAGGGCCTTGCGTCTCTTTGTCACCAGCTTACTCAGAAAAACCGTTTTTTAGATACCATTCTGCTAACTCAAAGTCCTCAATTGTATCTATGTCAACACTATTCCTACGATCCATGATGACTGCATATTCTTTTTCATCTAATAAAATAATCTTTTCACCATAGCAGATTCGTTTGACATAAATGGCACCATTAAGCCTATAATATTGACCAAGTTTTTGGCGAGGTGCATTGACAAGATTTTTTCTAAAGTCACAAAGGCAGCGAGTTTTATCAAGCGTCATTGTCCATAATGGGGAATGGTCAACTTCGCATACTGAAGTAACTGCCTCAGCGTTTTTATCATTCAGCAATTCATAAGCTGCCAAAATATCTTCTGTTCTTCTTAATGGTGAAGTAGGCTGTAAGAGACAAACAGTTTCGAATTTTTTTCCGAGAGTCTCATATCTTTTTAATACTTCTTCGACAACTCCCCAACTTCCTGCATTGTCACCACTTTGTTCTTCAGACCTCAAGAAAGGAACTGATGCACCATTTTTCTTTGCCACATCGGCATACAGTTCGCTATCCGTACTAACCATCACTTCTTCAAACAGACCAGATGATATGGCCACATCTATACTGTATGCCAGCAACGGCTTTCCATTCAGCTCTTTTATATTTTTATCTTTCAAACCTTTAGAACCGCTTCTAGCAGGTATAATTGCAATATTCTTCATCTTAATCTCCATTCCGCCGCCTTTCAGTTGGCGGCACAAATAGTAATGAAAGTTTCGACTTCCTCCACGTTTTGCCCTATACTAAAAGTGAGAAGCTATACTACAAAGCACGGGGAGGGGAATCGTAAAAACCCTCTCGTTTTAGACAGCATCTTAATCAGTGTAAGTTTCACCTTTCAAGCACAAATAAGTGGATCTACAAGACCGTACACTAAAAATTGTTTAACTCTTGTTAATTGTGTGGTGGAACAGTCAATGGCTTCTCTCTATTTTTCAAAAAGGAGCTTTGCCTATGAAAGTTGTTTATCAAACCTGCTGTGGTGTCGATGTCCACAAATCTTTTCTCGTTGCCACCATCATCAAGACTACTTCCGGAGTTCAGCCTTCTTATCACAAGAAGCGTTTCTCCACCTTCAACAATTCTATCCTTGAGTTTAAAAAATGGCTGTTGGACAATTCCTGCCGTGATGTCTGTATGGAATCCACCGGTAAATATTGGATCCCTGTCTTTAACCTTTTGGAGGACGATATCAACGTCACCATTGCCAACCCTAAATGGGTAAAGCCTGTCAAAGGGAACAAGGATGATACCAAGGATTCTAAATGGATCGGGGATCTGTTCAGACTGGGGCTTGTGCCGGGAAGCTATATACCGTGCAAACCGATCCATATCCTCAGAGAGTTTACGAGATACCGGTATAAACTGACTTCCTGCAGAAGCAGCGAGAAGAATCGGTTTCAGAATGCGCTTACCGTCTGTAATGTCGCATTAGATTCGGTTGTTTCCGATATTTTCGGGAAATCAGCCACCTCTGTGATCGATTACCTTCCCAAATAGTCCGACAATTCCATCAACCACGAAGAAATATCCTCCAGACTTCTCCGTTCGCTCAAGAAGAAGTCTGAAAGTGTCATTGAGTCTATCGAGGGTTATCAGATGACTGATACCCCAAAATACCGCATGCGCCTTGTCCACGCACATATGGATTATATCACATCCACGATCTCAGATATAGACCCGATGATCGATTCGTTGGTCGAACCTTATGAAAATGCTGTCCAGTTACTGTGTACCATCCCCGGAATCGATCGTAACAGTGCGATTACAATCATCTCTGAGATCGGTACGGATATGACACAGTTTTCCAATTCCAAACGTTTATGCTGCTGGGCTGGCCTGACTCCCGGTAATAATGAGTCAGCCGGTAAGAAGAAATCTGTTCGAATCACACGTGCCGGCATCTACCTCAAACCCGCATTGCTGCAAGTTGCCCATGCAGCCGTGAAATCCAACAAATCTCCTCATTACAAAGCCAAATATGAACGCATCACGAAACGCCGTGGTAAGAAACGTGCCATCATTGCAGTCGCCCGGATGATCCTCACGGCTGTCTACAGGAGAAAGCTGGAATCCAACCGACCTTTTCAAGATTGATATGCCCGAACCTCTGAAAAACAAGCAGAAGGAAAAGGCAGTCAAGCAGGCTATGATATTTTTAATTGCTGAAGGACTTATAAAAGAGTCCCAGCTTGTTTCTTAACATATCTCGACAAAATCAACCCTGTTTCAAATGGCTATTTTTCAATAGCTTGTTTAAGTGTGCCATCTTTGGGCCATCCTCTACTTTCTTTCACACTATTACCTCGATATTAAAGAACTTCTTCTTTAAATCTATTTCATCTTTGCTAACCACTTCGACGATCTTCGATGCAATATGTTCCGCTGCATGGCCATCGCCATATGGACTAATCACTGATTTGCAAATTTTCTTAAATTCAGGATCTATTGCTTTTTGAATTGCCACTTCTATGCTTTCTGAATCAGTGGAGCAGTTAATAATGCTTTCTGACTGTAAACGTCCTCTTTGCCTATCCCCGATATTAATAGTAGGTATTCCAAACGCTGGTGTTTCAATAATACCGCTAGATGAGTTGCCTAACACAAATTCTGCGGATTTCATTAACGAAAGATATCTTACAACACCTAACGAAGTGTAAACATGGAGATTATTGATATCTTCTTGAGCCGCATCCAGCAACTCATTAATGTGTGCACCACCTTGGTCTGCATTTGATTTTGTAACAATGAATTCTATCTCTGGTGTTTGTTTTATTGCCTCAAGGAAATTATGAATCAGATCATCCACATCTCCATCGTCCATTGTAACTGGATGATATGTGCAAACTGCATACCTGCATTCTTCTAATCCAATACTATTCAAGGCATCAGATTTTGGCATGTTAGACAGTTTGATGATGTTATCAATACTTGTAGAACCATAGTTGAAAACACGCTCTGGATCCTCCCCCAACTGAATGATTCTCTTATAACTTTCTGTGTTCGAAGGGAAATGGAGATAGCTCATCTTTGTAATTGAATGACGAATCCATTCATCTAACGCACCTTCAGTTGTGTCTCCTCCACAAAGATGAAATATCGGAGTATGAGTATTTCCCGCAGCTATGGCTATTGCCAGCATTTCATACCTGTCCCCAAGAATCACCATACCGTTGTACTTTTTCTCCACAAAAAGCCCTGTGAACTTTTCTAAGGTTATGACCTGATTATGTGAGATATCCCCGGCATCTTTTGAGCCGACAGGTATTTCCACAGTTTCATCAATACGAATACCATTTCGATATATTTCATCGATGGTGTGTCCGTATTCATTTGATAGATGCGTTCCTGTAACGACTACTTCAATCTTGAGTTCATTATTTTCGTACTCTCGAAGAGACTGAATTACAGGCATCAGGAGACCAAATTCAGCCCTTGTCGAAGTTACTACTGCGATTTTTTTCATAGTTCTATTATTTCGTCCTCAGAAAAATCTCTAGATGCAATCTTTCCAATCACGTCATACCACTTCATCGGTGAGATACCTGTTCCAGGTCTTTTTGTTGTAAGATTTTTTTCCGAGAATACTTCTCCTTGTTTAATACTTTTATTGGCTACAATACTTTTTCTAGCTACTCCCTTATTTGCCATTTCAGAAGAAGATGGCTCTTTCAACCCATTTCCGATGGCTTGTTCAATATTACGAATAGCCACAACCATTTGTTGTAGTTCTGATGGATTCAGACTGGCTTTGTGATCAGGCCCTTCCATATTTTTATCCAGAGTGAAATGCTTTTCAATAACAGTTGCTCCCATCGCAACTGCAGCAATTGGGATTTCAATTCCCTGTGTATGATCAGAGTATCCTACTTCTTTATGCAGAGCATCTCTAATTGAATTCATAGCACTTAGATTAACGTGTTCATATGGAGTCGGGTATTGTGTGTTGCAGTGTAAAAGAGTTATATCTGTTGTTCCGTTTTTCTCCAATACTTCTATCGCATCCTGGATTTCGTTTATATCACACATTCCAGTAGACATAACAACCTTTCTTTTTGTTCTAGCAATTGCCTCTAAATACGGTAAGTTAGTCACTTCACCGGATGGTACTTTCCAGAAGTCCATATCAAAGGTTTCCAAAAATACAATACTGTCTAAATCAAATGGAGTTGATATGAACCCAATGCCAACTTCCATACAGTAGTCACGCAATGAAAGGAAATTATCCTCTGTCAATGTAAGTTTCTGTAGCATCTGAAGCTGTGTCTCATCTGATCCGGTTGTTTTCTTCTGATACTCAGCCTTTTCAGCATATTTGGAAACCAGCTTCTTCGGATTAAATGTTTGAAATTTTACATAATCCGCTCCTGCTTCTTTGGCTGCGTCAACCATTTTCTTCGCAAGTTCAAAGTTTCCATTATGATTCACGCCAGCTTCAGCAATAATAATTACATGTTTCATTTCCTCACCACCCTATCTAATCGTAACACCGGCAGGGACAATTTTTCCGGACTCGATTTTTCTACACTGAATAACTGTTGAATTGGCTCCAATAAAAGCGGCTTCTCCAACTTCAACCTGTCCACATAGAACTGCTGCAACCGCTACGTGTGAAAAATCGCCGACAACACATTCATGTTCAACGAGCGACATTGTGTTAATGATTGCCATTTTACCAATCCTGGCTTCTGCATTCACAATAGCCCCTTTACCAATGAATGTTCCCTCACCAATAACCGCTGTGCTTGATATGATACTTGATGGGTCTGAAATTACAGGCAATGTATAACCAATGTCCTTTACAAACTTATATAGTTTTTGACGTAATTCTCCACGCCCTAAATAGCCCTGGCAAATTGCAACATTCCTGATTCCGTTAGAATAGTAATGTTTGAGGACTTCATCTGTTCCTAAATAAGGATATCTAGATTCTACTTCGGCAGGTTCTGTATATCCTATAATTCTATATTCTTTTTTTCTTTCGATGCAGTCAGCAACGCTTTTAGCATGTCCGCCAAAACCCACCAAAATTATATCTTCCATCATCAATCAGAAACTATATGAAGTTTCTCCTCCATTCTTTTCATTTCATCCAGTTCACCCATATCCAGGAACGAGTCTTCACTGACCGGGTATGTACCTACCTTACCGCCTTTTTTCATAACGGCATCAACCAGATGTGTCATATGGAACATTATATCATCAGGAATCAAGTCAATGGTCTCCGGATTGATTACATACATGCCGGTATTAATAAAACACGACAGCTTCGGCTTTTCTTCCATTGACTTAAGAGCACCGTTTTCTCCAGTATGCATTACTCCATAAGGAACCTGAATATTTTTGAGTGCTGAAACCACGGTAATATCATTACATGCATTTATATGGTGCTGATAGATATCATAATAGTCCGCCAGGATAAGCGAATCACAGTTGGAAATAAAGATTGGTCTATCAAATCTATCTTCAATCAGTTTGATACTGCCACCAGTACCCAGAGGCTTATTTTCCTCAACATACTTGATTGTGTAGTCTTTCTCTACTTCATCAAAATAAGAACGAATCATAGCCTTTTTATAATTAACGGTCATATAAAAAGACTGCATTCCAAAGTCTGAGAAATAATTGATGATTCGCTCAACAATCGGAGTATCACCAATCGGTACAAGAGGTTTAGGAAGGATTTTGGTATAAGGATAAAGCCTGGTTCCCTTGCCACCTGCCATAATTACGACAGGTACATCTGACAGCTTCCTCTTAGGTACTTCGTGCTCCATCGAGTCCGATTTGAATACAATATCAATAACTCTCATGTCTTCATCAAGCACCGGAAGAGCTGTGATAGCTTTTTCGTTCATAACCTGTAAAGCTTTATTCTTTTCATTAGCCTTCAGATATTTCGGTGACTTGTTCATTGCACAAGGAACGGCAGCAGATACTTCACCTGCATTTAGGATCCATCTTCTGATATCACCATCAGTCAAAGCCCCTACAAGTGCTTGATTATCATCGACGATAAAAAGTATTCCCTTTGTATTTGCATCAATCTTTGCCATTGCATCAACAATCGGCATTGATTGATTTCCAACATATTTACTGATTCTCTCCATTTCCATCAGCAAACCCCTCCAATACGTCTTTTATCTGTTCAGCTACATACTCAATCTCTTCTTTTGTAATCTGAGTACTAGAAGGGAAATTCAAAATTCTTTCTGCATAATAAGGAGCCTTCTCCATCTTATATGCAACTTCGCCCTGGTAAGGTACCTGCTCATTAATCAAGCCCCAAATAGCACGGGTCTGAACTCCTCTTTCTTCAAGGGCTGTGATGATTTCACGCATTGTAGCTTTTACTTTATCTCTATTGATTTCCAGAGAATAGAACCACTTGTTTGAAGAAGTACCTTCTCTAAAACCAATCATTTTTCCAAGTTCAAAACTCTCAAACAGTTTGCAGTACAAATCATAGTTAACCTGTTTTCTTCTGATGAATTCAGAAAGTTCCTCCATCTGCGCAACACCAAGAGCTGCCTGAAGGTTTGTCATTCGGTAGTTATATCCTACTTCATTGTGGATATAGTAGTGAGGGTCATTCTTGGCCTGTGTTGAAAGATAACGGATATGGTCTACAACCTTGGATTTGTTGGCAGTAACCGCACCACCGCCACCAGTGGTAATGATCTTGTTGCCGTTAAAGGAATACGCACCAAAATCGCCAATAGTTCCTGCATATTTCCCTTTATATTCCCCTTCAGTGTAATATGTACCAAGTGCTTCAGTTGCGTCTTCAATAACTTTCAGGTTGTATTTCTGAGCAGTTTTCATGATAGAAACCATATCAGCCATATTACCAAAGACATGGACTACCACAAGTGCCTTAACAACCAGGCCATTATATTTGAGAACTTCATCCTCAAACACACATTCCTCTTCGCAGAACTTTCTGAGCTTGATTGGATCCACGCAGAAGGAATCATCACAATCGATGAACACAGGAGTTGCAAACTGATACTTAACAGGATTAACAGCTGCAATAAAGGTAAGAGGTGGAACAATAACAACATCCCCTGGTTTAACACCAGCTTCTACTAAGGAAAGATGAAGTGCAGAAGTACCGCTTTGGCATGCAGCAACATTATCTGTATGCAGAAACGCTGCTATCTGCTTTTCCAATTTAGAAATGTATGCACCACCTGTGGATACCCAGCCCTGTTCTAGGGCATCATCCACATATTTTTTCTCGTTCCCTTCAAAATTCGGGATAGATAACGGAATAAACTTGCTCATGTTCTACCTCCTCATCATGTTACATTTTGCTATCCAATGACCTGCCGGTCTCGATATGTTCAAAGTTAGGAAGATATGCTTTCATAATTACGATAACTTCCTCTTTTGTTGTTTCTTCTTTTTCAAATACTGATGTCAGTTCGTTGAATAGAACTTTAACTTTATCCTTATCCGGAATCTCTTTATCCGTAACAATCCCAAGTGCCTTAAGCCTAACAAGGTCTACGCACTCTTGTTCTGTGTAAAACTCTTCATATGCTTTTTCTCCGGATGTATCAGAACCAGAATAGTGAACAGGATATTTTAAACTGCCCTTCTTTAAATCCTCAGCTTTTTCTATTGCTTCTCCATCACTTGCACACTCTAATACTTCAAATCCATTCTCTTCCAAAAACGCTGTGGCAATCTTATCGAAGGTCATCATCTGTTCCTCTTCCAGTCTTGGGAAGAAGATTTCTCTGTTTTTACCGAGCATACAAGCTAACATACAAATCTGACCACTCTCTTCTGGGGATACAAAGTAGCGCTTTACATCTGAAGGAGCAGAGATTGGCTGTAGCTTCTGAAGTCTTGCAATAAATCCAGCAGGAAGAGAACCATTGGAGAAAGCAACGTTAGCGAATCGTGCAGTCTTTACAGGAAACTTGTCCGAATAGGAGAAAATAACATCTTCCATAATTCTTTTACTTGCACCCATTATATTGACAGGATTCGCAGCTTTGTCTGTGGAAACACAGAAATACTCCTCAGGCGGGAACTCTGCTAATAGATCAAGAAGAAGTTTGGCATGGAGTACATTGTTCTTCAGAAGAGCCTCCACAGAGTAAATATCCTTCTCCGATCTCACATGCTTGTGTGCAGAGAAGTTTCCTACAATGTCAAACCCACTGCGTTTGCGGAACATCTTTTCAAATACAGGAGATGCAAAATCCATAGGATATGGAACATAATCCTCCGGTATAAACATCCCTTTTGTTGATCTTAAATCCCTTGTAAGCTCCGCAAGAGCATTTTCGTTTGTATCAACAACCACCAAAGTGGCTGGTCTGAAAGGAAGGATTGCCTTGATGAATGAGGAACCGATTGAACCAGCACCGCCAATTACCAGAACTGTTTTCCCTTCTATTTTTCTTGTTAATTTGCCTCTATTATCCTCAATATCCTTCAAGAACATACTCTGAGACCTTTTTGTTACAAAATCATTAATAAACTTTTGCAAATCAAACATAATCTATACCTCCCAATCAAAGGACCCCGTACCTCCGGTAATTAAAATAGTTTTGTTGTTCAGCATTTTTAGTTCCTCCTCATTATTTATAATTTAAAAAATACTTACACTAACTTTCATTGCTCTAATCAGAGTCGCGATTGTCTCGCCCCTGAAAGTAATGCATAAAAAACCACACAAAAAAAAGCCTTTGAAAAGGCTCTCCTGATCCGTCATTGATTATTCATGCAGTTATTAATAGTCACATTTCACCTGATTTTTTAACAGTATCAACTATCAGGTCTGTTTATTATACACTTTTCTAAAAAGTATTCATCTCAAGAACCTTATCCTTCCAGTATTCACAAGACTTTACATTTCTTGGTCACCAGGTTATTCAGAATAACCTCGGCTGTTGTATTTGACACCCTCATAATAATATCTACAAAACACTTTGCATTTTTATTCTTTCATTGATAAACCATCGTGAAAGCAAAAATGTAAAAACACTTATAATCGACTTAACAGCCGTATATAGAGCCAAAGTAACATATATTGAAATCGCATTTTTTGATGCCAAACCAAAAACAACACCCATCAAAATTAAATTCAATCCGTTAAGTAGTAAGGTGTATTTTTGTTTATTATATATTTCGAACACACGACTAACAGGTGTAAAAATAAAATTGAAGAATATTCCTACGGACATGATGCTCGCAAAAATTCCAGCTATTCTCCATTCGGATCCAAAAACAAAGGTAAACAAAACTTCCCCCAATAATAACAGAGCCACTAACGGTATTAATCCCAATAGTATCATCTTCAGCAAAATGCTATTTGATAGTTCCTTTAACTCCTTAGGACTTGTTTTTGCAATTTTTGCCGCTTCTGCATAGAAAACATTACTAACTGATTTCCCTACCAAATCCATTGATAAGTTAACAACTGTATTAGCTAATCCAAAAGCACCAACAACTGCACTGTCATAAATTACTCCCAGAAAAAAGACCGGTAAGTTTAACGCTATCTGACTCATTATCGTACTTGGAAACTGGAATACTGGAAATTGCCAAAATTTTTTTGCTGTTTCACATAGTGAATACTGGTTCTTTTTTCGAAATGCTGGATTCCTTATAATTGGTTTCGTAAGAGATGTTACACCCACACTATCACTCAACACCCTTGAAATAAGTAACCCTATAGGACCGATGCCTAGAAATCCCAAAACTATTTTTACCACGTTTCCTATCACACTTTGTTTAACCATAGTAAAAGATATTGTTTTAAAATCTCTTTGTCGATAAGAATATTGGATTGCAATAGCAAAATACTGGATCAAAAAAATCCCTATTGGTATCATGTACCAATATTCAGCTAAATTATCGGCTCCAAAATAATGCAAAATTTTTCTATGATCCTGAAATAATAAGAAAGTCAATATAGATGTAGTAATCATTAATACTATTACGCTAAGTCTGAAACATGAAATCGACATCTCGTCATCATCAGCAACAGAAATTGACAGTTCATATTTCAAAGCACCTACTATTCCTAGAATTGATAAAATTGAATTGAACGTAGTAAGAATTCCATATTCACTGGTACTAAACATTCTTGTTACAATCGGCGTAGTAATCGTTGACAAAACTTGTGCAAACATCGTACCTCCACTAACGGCAAGAATGCTTGCTAATATTCTATTTTTTTTCAATCTCTCCAAGAAACTAGTTAAGCCTTTATTCATTTATTCACCATTTGTAAATCCGATAAAGATATTTTTTAAAATCTCTTTATTGATAGCTCTTTCCGCATTTGAATTATTCCTATATGCCTTGTAAATTACAGTTTTCTCATCAATCGCAATAAAATACTTATAGATACTTTCATTACTTATCTGTACCTTTTGATTCATTATATTTCTCAGAATATTGTTCAAATGTGCTGAATCTAAAATTTCAAATAACCCCGGTAGTCCTTTCCATAAATATCCTTTCCCGAATGCCAATGCAGGTTTATTCTGCATTACGGCCTCCATTAAACAAGAACCGGTTTGTGATGCTACTGCTATACATTTTTCAATCAGTTCATATGTACTTACTGAAGATTTAATAAATTTAACATTTTTTATCATGCCTATTTCATCATAGAAATGCTTATTTCTCATCGAAAGATGCCCATGTTCTTTTACATATATATCAATTCCATACTTTTTTGCTTCATAAGCCAGCAATTGGATTGACGTATACTGACTTGAAAAAACACCCGCTTGAGGGCAGGTGGTTGCTTCCGGTACAAATTGCAAAGCGAACAGAATAAATGGTTTGTCATAAAGAGGGAGCTCTGCCCTATTATTGTATTTATCCAGTGAAAGTCTATAATACTTATAAAAAAAGTGAACCAGTGCATGCTCCTCGCGAAGATTGTCTAAAAATAATTTTTTCTTCTTCCAACAACATTCCAATTTTTTATTTTGTAGCTCGTTTATTCGCTTTACATATCGAGTTAATGGATTCCACACAAGTTGATGGCTTTTTTTCCACACCCCCCAGTAATGATCAGTATGCATTCTTTTTATCTTTTTGGTTTCACCATCTTGTCCTGGATTTTTAATTTGTTTTAATTCTTCAATTCCTAAAGTTTGTGTATTGAAATACTCCATCAAGTCACTGGATTTGATTTTCTTTGTTGTGTTCTCACCCAACAACCTATCGTATGTTTCAAAGATGTCACATCCTATTGTATCTATATCATTTGCGATTAACCGTCTGTCTTTGATCGTGCAAGGTACAAAAAAACGTATTTTTAAATTATAAATTTTTGATAGAGAATATGCAATATACGCATCTTGATAATGCGGAACCGCAGTAGCAAAAAATGAATTAATCTGATATTTTCTAAAAATATATAATATCCTTCTTAATTCTCGATAATACCTTTGCTTCTCTCTGGTATATTCTACAATTGGTACATTCGTCCGACGCATTCCAAGTTCAATTGCTTTAGATTCAAAAGGCAACATTTTCGTTATAATATCCCAATCCAACGGTGGGTATTCATTTTCTTTCAGTAATTCAATTGTATTTTCGTCCAACGAAAAAGAAGGAATGACATGAAAAATATCATCATTATATGAGTTGTCATATCTTGTTCCCATAGGCATACAAACACAGTATTCTAATTTACCTTTATCATATAACTCTCTGCACACTGATTTAAGCATCCTAATATCATGAATCCCCCATACAAATAAATTTATCTTTTCTTTCATATTATTCCTCCTCGGCATTTAACAAATTATCCATTAATTCTACAACTTCATCAAAATTCTTATCTAGGAACTTGTAATTGTATGATACATATCTCTCTTCTATATTTTGTATATATTCTAACAAATCATCTTCTGACTCAAAATAATTTACTCCTCTTGAATTGGCAAGCCATTTGTAACCACCGCAAACTTTTCCGCTCACATTGTCAATAGCAAAACAATTTGTATTAGTAATTGCTGAAAAATACATACCATGTAATCTATCCGTAATAACAAACTTTGCTTTAGCAAATTTCTTGAGACGATTTAATACAATATGTTTCCTAAACAAATTAATGTAATAAGGTTGAAACATATCCAAATTATTGTATTTATATTTTTCATTTTGTAATAACATCTCTACTTTTCCCTCAAAATTTTCTTCTCTTGTTTTTTCGACATCCTTTCTTAGTACAAGTAAGACCTCATTTCTTTTCTTATATTTTATATTTTTCTTATTCCAGTCAAACGTAGTGACGATATCCGAAACAAGAAATACATTTTTTTTATTGATTTTAAGCTTGTCTATTACAAAATTGAAGGTACTCTCATCTCTAGCGCAAAACCACAATTTTTGTGCAGAAGAAAAGCTATTTTTATCATGCTCTAATACGTTCCAGTCTCCATAATATGTGCTTTGTGGAAATATAATTTTATTATTTTCAGGTAACAGAGTTATTATTTCAATTGCTGTATTACATTCATTACGCCAAAGAGTTCCAATATATCCCCCACCATGTATGACTATTACATCATTTTTATGAATGCGTTTAAGTATTCTATCTTTTTGATATTTCCACTCATCCTCTGTAATCTCAATCAGTTTAATTTTCTTAAAATTTTTTTTGAGGAATTCCAATTCTGCTAAAGCGATTGCTTGATCCCCAATATTTCCATGTGTTGGAGTATTGCACAAAATGATCCTTGGTATAGAACTTTTATTAAATCCAAACTTTAATAAGCTTAAAAATGTAGTAATATTCATTAGCACATTTAGAAATGACTTAGCAATATTTTTTAGCATTTATCTTCTCCTCAAAATTCTTACGATTCTTACTAAAGGGTGTAATCCAAAGCATGAACATAGATATAAACTTAATCCTTCTCTTGTCTTCAAATACTTTCTTGTATCCCAAAACCTAGCTTCAATTTCTTTAATTACTTGTTCATCGTCAAGGTAAATTAATGACAATATAACCGAGAGCATAAGGCTTCTTATTCTTGAATTAATAATATGTCTATTATCTGGCGTTACTATTGAATACACTTCATTACATATATTTAATTTATCTAATAAATGCTTAGATGTAATATTCTCCATAATTGACCCTTTTCGGTTGGTTCTATATTGATAAATCAAATTATTATTGAGTTTTAACTTGTTTGCTTTCGCAAAAATCTGTAAAACCCAAAGTTCATCTTCATGTAGAATTTCTTCTTTAAACAAAAGATCGTTATTAAGGATAAAACTTCTCTTTACAATACAGCTCCATGCTGAAATCCAATTTTTTCCTTTATTTACAAATGTATCATAAAAATCAAACGGTCTATCATAAGAAAGGACTTCCAAATCTGGTCCTTCTGTTATGTGATTATCAATATCGGAAAACTCTTTATACCTACTAATAATGATTTCCGTTGGAGAATTCAATATTCCCGACTTCATCAAGTTTTCAATTGCATTTTTGCACAATTTATCGTCTCCATCCAAGAAAAATAAATACTCACCCCTTGAAGCCTTAATACCAGTATTCCGTGCTCCTGAGAGACCTTTATTAGCCTGATAAATATACTTAAAAGCAGCTTTGTCGACAATATATTCTAAAATCATCTTCTCACTAGAGTCTGTTGAACCGTCATTAACAATAATAACTTCAACTTCTGATTCGTTATATACATCTATAGATTTAAGGCATTCGATAATATACTTTTCAATGTTATATACTGGAATAATAATACTTAATTTCTTCATATCAATCCTTTTCCTTAGTAATCAAATAATTCACAATCATTGGAATCGAAAATTGCAAATATCCTCCTGCAGAATATGTAAAAACCGGCATTTTCAATTGAATGACAAAAAACGTAATAAACAACGCAAATACTATATTATAATATAAAGAATTGTACTTACACCTTCGTAAGGTTCTTGTATACATAACTATGCTCAAAGTATAAAGCAATATTATACCGACAATTCCATATGCCCATATTGCATTGACATATCCAACTGTTGAAACAGTACCAGTAACTAAGTGTCCAGTTCCAAACAGTAGATATATGATATCCTCTGGTAATTGCCACATCTCCTTTTGCAAAGTGTGATAATTAAAATTTAGCACTTGCAATAAATCCCTAGCTGTATTCTTTAATACCTCATCATTTGTTGACATAAATATATTGTTGAGAAATACAGGTAGTATAACACACCAAAGTAAGATTGCTAACATTATCAATAATAATATCAGTATGAATTTATTCCTTGTAAGTCTAGCATTTTTCCAGAAAACTAGATCAACGCTTATAAACAAAGCCATCATAATTAAGCCGGTTCGGCTATTTAGCAATGTTGCTATTAACATACAAACTGCAAAAAAATAATACTTTTTATTAGATTTTCCTAAAATAAAAGCAATACCACCGATTATACCCGTCCCATATCCAAAAGTGTCTAATAATTCAAGTGCGAACCCATAACCTCTATAATTCAAGTACTCTGAATAATTCGAATATATATCCGACAATCCCGTATTAGAACCCATTAGGCTAAGAAACGATGCTCTAATATTTGGATTTAAGTATGAAATCATTACAAATAAAAATTCAATCATTCCTGCAACTACTATGGCCTTTAAAAATTTTTCACCATCATCTTGCGAATAATTTGTCTCTATAACGCAACAAATATACAATGTAGAGATAATAATTTCAGACATCATAATAACTGCTTGATATACTAATGCCATCATATATTCGTTTTTTAGTCGATTATCATGGCTAAATAAAGTGGTAACTGCTCCAATCACAACGATAAATAAGTTAATAAAAATAATGCCATATATTGAAGTGCATCGCATCTTTTTTAATATCTTATTCACTAAGTGTCGATATTTCAAAATAATCATTACAAGTGAAAATGCTGTAATTACATGAAATATATTTAAGAATACAATTGGAGGAGCATATATTGCCAAGAATAAATAAACTGCAAGCGATATCCCCACTTTTCTATTTTTTGCAATCATATTAACTATTTACCTCTTACTATTTATCATTTATAGTTAATCTTTCACCACTATTAGCCTCAGCATAATTAGCAAATAATTGCTTATACCGTCAGAACATTATGTATCTTTGCCAATATCCTACATAGTAAAAATTTTCTTTTTTTTACCAAAAGTAAAAATATTTTTTTATATATAGGCAAACAATTAAAATATTTATTGTTTTCCCAATTTGGATACATTCTTTCAAATTTGCAAATAGTTTCCATTACAAATTGGTTATTGATATTCTTTATTTTAAATATATTAATCAACAATCCATACAGGTAATTTCTTATACCCAGAAATTCTTTTTCAGTTTCATATCCCTTACTAATATTGTCTTGGATATAGTTAAATGAAATCAATAAAGATCTATCTAGTTCTAAATCAATTCTTTTGGACAGGGAATTATTTCTATACATATAATTGTATAAGCAATCATTTACATATCCGATCTTATTTGCTTTTGCTATCAGAACAGGCACTAATGCCATGTCTTCACCATTTCTCAAATCAGGAAAATCTATATTCTCAAATATCTTTTTTTCAACAAGAAGGCAGCACATTGAATCAGGACCCATAGCTATTAATTTATGAATATTAAGTTGCTCTTTTTGTGGAAACCACGTTCTCTCACTTTTTTTCCCATTAGAATGTACTACATAATAATTACAAAATGCAATTTCATTTCCTTCTTTGACTTTTTCAAATAGCTTTAGTAAAAAATCCTTTTCTATAAAATCATCACTATCACAAAATGCAAGATATTTTGAATTAGATGATCTAATACCGACTAATCTGCTTAATGATGGTCCCTTATTGACCTGATTTTGATGTATAAAAATACTATACTCATAATTTGATGTAATACTTTTTAAAACATCAACTGTATCGTCACTCGAACAGTCATCAATCAAGTGAACATCAAAATCTCTATAGCTTTGCCTTTCAATCGAATCCAAACACTTTTTAATATAATCTGATGCGTTATAGCATGGTATAATAATAGAAATTTCAGCCATGACAAATTATCCTTCTCTATTTCTAGCAAATGTCTTAAACACCCAGCCCCTAATTTTATTAGGTAATATTTTTTGAACTATTACTCTTTTTCCTATATTTACAATATATGTTTTACCATTTATCATACCATGCTTAAACATATAGTTCTGAAGGCCTTTCTCGCTATCAAAGTATTCCTTACCACCTCGGCGTTTGTACATTTCTTCCCCAACTCTAACATTTACTAATGTTGTTCCTGTATTAGCAAATACTGCTCCATTTAACCACATACGTATCCAAAGATAATAATCTTCGTTACAAAACCAATCTTGATAACCACCTGCCGATTGAACTGCCGCCTTTTTGTACATAACTGACACATGATTCATAGCGCATCTAACTTTCATGTACTCACGTATGTCTTCATTTGATTTAGGAACTATTCTAGATCCTACGATATTATTTTCTTCGCCAATAAACTCTGTAATATTCCCACCAACAATATCTATCTGAGGATACATGTCGAAAAATTTCAGTTGCTCTTCAAACCTTGTAGATACAGATATATCATCACTATCCATACGAGCTATAAGTTCATATTTTGTGTTTTTAACAGCAATCTTTAATGCATTTCCTAAACCACCATTTTTTTCTAAACGGATAACATTGAAAATGTTATACTTTTTTTCATATTTAGCAATAACTTCATTAAGCTCATCGGAAACTGGGCCATCAACGACAAGAACAATATCGTCTGGTATTACCGTTTGAAGCTCTGTTACACTACTAAGAGCTCTATCGAAGAATACTGGATTATCACTTTTATATACAGAGATTACAACAGAGAACTTTTTTCTATTCTTCATTCTTTTGTTCATCATTGAGCCTCCAGTAATCTTTTAGCTTCATACATCTTCTGATTGTATTCTTCCTTAGTAATTCTTCCAGTCTTTAGTAAGTAATCACCAAAGTCATCTGTAATATCCACTTCATCAATCATACTGCCTTTGATACCTTTCTCTTTAAAGAACACCTGCTTAACAGTATTAATAACAATCTTCACATCGCCTAAAAAGGTAATATGTTCTATATACTCAAGATCAGTAGCCAGTTTTTCATCCCAAGATAATGCATTTCTTCCTCTTATCTGTGCCAATCCGCTAAGCCCAGGTCTAACCGAATGTCTTTTCCTTTGTACATCGGTCATGAATGTCATATCTCTCACAAGTTGCGGGCGCGGACCTATCACAGACATAGTGCCATTCAAAATATTAAATGCTTCTGGCAATTCATCCAACGAAGTACTCCTTAGCCACTTCCCAAATTTTGTAAGTCTTACCTCATCAGAAAGCAACTCTCCATTCTCATCTCTTTCATCCACCATTGTTCGAAACTTGTAAAGTTTAAATATCTTTTCATCTTTCCCTGGTCTGTCCTGTACAAACAAAACTGGTCTGCCAAGTTTCATCCTAACCAATATTGCTATTATTGCATAAAGCCAACAAAACATAATTACAGCTACCAACCCACACAGAAAATCTATTGGCCGTTTAAAGTACTCTTCATATGGACCATATGGTTCATGTTTTATCTTCATAATCTAAATTCCTTTGCATTCTAATTATCTATTTAAAACATCCCTTCACAATCTCAATAACCTGTTCCTGCTCTTCCACCGTCATCTTATTATCACTTGGCAGACACAGCCCCCTCTGGAAAATATCCATACCCACATCCAGCGGCTTTCTGTCTTTTCCAAGCGCTCCGCCTCTTATATATGCATTTGTCTTTGCTCTTCCGTTACCTTCCCTTGTCACAAATCCATTCATCCGGTAGATGGGCTGCATATGCATGGGCTTCCAGATGGGCCGCCCCTCTGCGTTGCAGGATGCCAGTGTCTCCAGGATCTCTGTGGGACAGGATTTTCCAGGTTCTGTAATATACAGAGCCTCTTGCTCACCTCTTACCTGGCGGCACATGGCCTCCGGGTTGATGAGCATGCAGGACAGCCAGAAGTTCGGCTCGCTGTTCTTGGCATCATACGGATTCATGGTCACTGGCAGGTCTTTAAAGCCTTCCCTGTATCTCTCATAGATAGCTTTTTTCCGGGCAATGTGTTCTTCCAAATAGGGGAACTGTCCTCTGACAACACCGGCGATCACGTTGCTCATGCGGTAGTTATATCCCAGTTCCTCGTGCTGGTACCAGGGTGCGTTCTCCCTGGACTGGGTAGACCACTTCCGGACTTTATTGGCTGCTTCTTCATCATCTGTCAACAGCATGCCGCCAGAAGAACCGGTGATGATCTTATTTCCGTTGAAGGAAATGCAATTGTATGATCCAAAGGTGCCTGTCTGCACACCCTTATAGGTTGCTCCCAGAGATTCTGCAGCGTCCTCGATAATGATCGCTCCATGCCTGTCGCAGACTGCCTGCAGCTCATCAATTTTTCCGGGAGTGCCGTAGAGATGGGCCATGACCACCACTTTTACCTCGGGATACAGCTCAAAGGCTTTCTCAAGGGCTATCGGGTCCATGTTCCAGGTGTCATATTCTGTATCGATAAATACAGGAACTCCTCCCTCGTAGACCACCGGATTGACAGTGGCGTCAAAGGTCATATCTGAGCAGAATACTTTCTCCCCAGATTTCACTCCCGCCAACTTTACTGCCATATGCAGAGCAGCTGTCCCTGCTGAAAGAGCCACCGCATATCTGCAGCCTACTTTCTCACAGGCCATCCTTTCTACCTCATTAATGTTCTTTCCCACGGTCGACATCCAGTTTGTCTCGTAAGCTTCTTTCACGTATTCCAGCTCAGGGCCATGCATGGTCGGGCTGGAAAGCCACACTTTGTTTTGAAATGGAACAATTGTATTCATAATCTCTTTCCTTTTTTCTTAATTTTCCCCACAAAAATAAGAGCCCCTCCGGACTCTCATTTTTATTCTCCATATTCCCTATCTCTTCACCACAACTTCCAGCCCCACCTGGGTCTCCAGCTTCCTGCCGAACATCTCCATTTCCAGGTAGGCCTTCCGCTTGTGGCGGTCTATCTTTTTGATCAGCCCCTCATGGCCTTTGAGAGGACCTCTTGTGATGATGACCTGTTCGTTCTCGATGATGCCCTCTGACATCTCCACGATCTGTTCATCTTTCCCAAACTCCAGGAGAAAGTGGATCTCCTCCTCTGTGAGGGGTACCACTTCGTCGCCGGTGCCGATCAGCTTGGTGAGCCCCATGACTTTCTTGAGCTGGAAGAACAGCTTTTCCTTATCCGGACTGACAAGGAAGATGTAGCCTGGGAAAAGGATCTTTGTCTCCTTGTGCCATTCCCCGTGATACCTTTTCATCTGCTCGCAGTAGGGGATGAAGCTTCGCTCCAGCGTCTCCTTTGAGATCAGTTTTTCGCATTGCTTCTGGATGTCCTCCTCGGTCCCTGTGCGGACCTGGACTACATACCACATGGGCAGTCCTTTCTGCTTTGCCTGTGTAAGATTCTGTGCCTGGGATCCTTATCATACATAGTCTTACAGACCATGCATAAAGATGGAGTTCCGCTTGCGGAACTCCTGCGCGCGTGCAGGCTGCGTATGCAGCATCTTCATTTCTGCACGCTGCGCATCCCTGGGTCGTCCCTCTTCGCGCTGTGTAAGGGGCAATCCCTCCGCACAACGCAAAAAGGGTATGCTTCGCCATTTTGACCGCGCATATCACCTCTGCCTTTTCCTTCTCTCAAGTATGGCATGAGGTGACTATGCATGCTCAAAAGCAAAGCATACCCTTATGACCCTTTTTGGCTCCAAACGCGGCAAAGCGACGATTTGAAGCCTTGAAGTTTTGTCTTTCTGTTTGGGACAAGTGTCTGTTCTGTCCCTATGACATTATATATAAATCTTAACTGTTTGTCAGCTGTTTTTCTGCTGTCTGCTGCTGGCCTTCCGGCTTTTTGTACTGGTAGGTGGGGACGATCTGGGCCACCAGCTCCTTGATCCGGTCAGACTCCATGCGGCTGGCCTGATCCAGAAGATCCAGTTTTTTCTTGAAGTCCTCGTCGTCCATCTCGATGGGTTTTCCGATGAAGATCAGCTTGTTCTCTGTCTCTGTCATGCCTTCCTCGTCCATAAGCAGCTCCTCATAGAGCTTCTCACCGGGACGAAGGCCTGTGTATTCGATCTTGATATCCTCATCCGGGACATAGCCGGACAGGCGGATCAGGTTCCTTGCCAGGTCGTCGATCTTGACCGGCTCACCCATATCCAGGATAAAGATCTCGCCGCCGTGTGCATAGTAGGCGGCCTGCAGTATCAGGGATACTGCCTCCGGTATAGTCATGAAGTAGCGGATGATGCGCTTGTCTGTCACAGTGACAGGGCCGCCCTCTGCGATCTGCTTTTTGAAGAGCGGGATCACGCTACCGTTGCTTCCCAGTACATTTCCGAAGCGCACAGCCACAAAATCTGTATCTGACTGGCGGTCCATCATCTGCACCACCATCTCGCAGAGACGCTTGGATGCGCCCATGATATTGGTGGGATTCACCGCCTTGTCTGTGGAGATCAGTACGAATTTATGTACGCCGTATTTCGCGGCAGCCTTGGCCACTTTATACGTTCCTTCCACATTGTTCTTGATCGCCTCGTTGGGGCTTTCCTCCATGAGAGGCACGTGCTTGTGCGCCGCTGCGTGGAAAATGATCTCCGGTCTGTACTTTTCAATGACCGAATTGACTCTCTTTGTATTTCTCACAGATCCGATCAGGGTGACCAGATGCAGGTCATGGTACTTCCGTCTCAGCTCCTGCTGGATCTCGTAGGCATTGTTTTCATAGATGTCAAAGATGATCAATGTCTTTGGCTGGGCTGAGGCGATCTGCCGGCACAGCTCGCTTCCGATGGAGCCGCCTCCGCCGGTCACCATGACCACTTTGTCTTTGAGCACCTTCATGATCTCACAGTTGTTGACCTTGACCTGGGCTCTCCCTAAGAGGTCCGTGATCTCCACATCCCTGAGCTTCGTCACGCTGACTTCCTCATTCAGCAGCTGGTAGACACCGGGTACGGTCTGCATCTTGCATCCTGTGTCCTTGCAGATGTTCAGGATGGCTTTCCGGTTGGCGCCTGTGGTGGCCGGAATGGCATACACGATCCGGGTGATCTTGTATTCTTTGACTTTCTCCACAATATCGTTGCGGTTTCCCACAATGGGAACGCCCTCCAGCACTCTTCCCTTTTTGTTGGGGTTGTCGTCGATAACGCAGCAGACCTTAGTATTCAGATGGTTGCTGCTTATCATCTCCTTGATGACAGCAAGGCCGGCCTGTCCGCCGCCGATGACCATGACTCTGTCCGCCGGTTCCTCGGCCTTCTCTTTGTTATTTTTCTTCGTCCATGAGGAAAGCAGCCTGTAGGCTATTCTGCTCCCCCCTGTCAGTACGATACTGAGGACATACCCCATAAAGAAGTAGGATCTGGGCATGTGCAGCCGCATGAAAAACATACCTGCCACATAGAGGATCAGAAGAACGATGTACGCCTGGATCAGGGTCTTCAGCTCTTCAAATCCGGCAAACCTCCATATACTGTGATACAGACGGAATGCATAAAATACAACAACGGTCACAATAACCCAGTAGGGCATAGACCAGATATAACCTTCTATATATTCTCTTGGCACAGCCGAGAAGATCAGGTCAAATCTCAAAAGCAGAGCAAGCAGATAAGAAACCAATATAGATAACACATCTATAAACGCCAGTACGATCGCCCTCTGCATCCATAAATGTTCCGAAAAATACTTTTTCATATTCTCATTTCCTTTGGTATCTATATTTTATCTTTTTCTGCAAGCCTGCGCTTGACAAAAAGCCCGATTCCGGCTGCTGCCGCCAGGGCTGCGGCTATGATCGCCATCATAGGATCAACACTCATTATGTTTGCCCCCTCCCCCTATTTCTGCCGTCATTTATATATAATACGCTTTATCCCGTCAAAACTCAAGGGTTTCCCCTTGGTTTTGACAGTTTTAACCTCTATTTTACACTGCGTCCTGCTGCCGGTCTACTGTCCGCTTAAGATCTGCTGCATCTTGCTGCTCAGAGATGCAACGACTGCGTCGTCCGGCCACATGACGTAGAGTAGCTGGCTGCCGGATGAGAAGCAGGCCTGGTTGTCGCCGGTTCCTGTGGCTGCCTGGGACTCGATGCTCCAGCTTGCTCCGTCAGAGAGCTGCATGTTGATGAACTTCGCCATATCCTCCTGGGTCATGTTTGTCTCCACGCTGTCGCTGACACTGGCAATGATCTGGTTTGCATTTGTCAGGATGGCAGGCGACATGGCTTTCTGCAGGATCGCTGTCAGTACAGCCTCCTGATTCCTGCCTCGCTGATTGTCTCCCTCTGTGAAGCTGTAGCGCTCTCTTGAGAAAGCCAGAGCCTGGTCGCCGTTCAGCGTATTGATCCCCTGCTGGAACTGATAGCCGCCGGCCTCAAAGGCATATTCTGAATTGACATCCACACCGCCCAGGGCGTCCACAATGGTGACAAGGGATGTGAAGTTCACCCTTGCATAGTAGGTGATGTCAATACCGTAGAGATTTTCCAGCGTACTCATGGACACATCCACGCCGTAGATGCCCGCATGGGTCAGCTTGTCCCTGGACTCTCCGGACACACCCGGAAGCGTCACGTAGTAATCACGGGGCGTTGTAGTCAGAAGGATCTTCTTGGTGTTCGGATTCACGGTCATGATGATGTTCACATCACTCCGGCTGTTTGTGGTGATGGGTCCAGATACATCGATACCGCTGATGTATACGTTGAAGGGCTCCTCCACATTTGTCTCTTCCTGCTCAATAGGTGTGTCAATTCCGTACTGGTAAAGGATCCTTACCTGATCGGAATATCCCTCTATGGAATCTTCGATAATGCCTGCAAAGGCTTCATTGTAGATCGCCGCGTCAATGGTTCCATCGAGAAGAGCCTGGGCCTCCTCCTGGATGCTGGGGTACTCTACCACGAGCAGCTCCCTGCCCACCGCGCTCTCAATGTCTTCCTTCATAAGCCGGGTATTTTCCTGGTCCACAGCTGTCTGTGTGCCGAAGCGGTAATTGCCTGCATCCAGAAGATTCTGCGCAAGATCGTCTTTTTTTACCACCACGATCATGTTGTCGGTCTTGTAGGTCGCGCCTCCCACGTCTTCCAGAAGCCTGTTCGCCTTGGACAGATAGACCACGCCCACTGCCAGGCAGATACTGATCAATACACTCAGCACGATCCCCAGAATAAAGATCTTGTTTTTCACATACTGCAGACCAAAGGTCAGGGCAAACAGCAGGAAAAGAACTACGATGACTGCGATCAGATATTTCACAGGCACCATGCCGCTGTTCCACGCCACGATGATAAATGCGACGGATAAGATCAGCTGCACAAGTGAGATCAGCTTTCCTGCCAGGTGTTTTTGCTTTTTTCCTCCTCCATGGGAGTGGCTGTGCTGTACCATTTTATCTATCTCCTTTTACTGTACGGTAAGGGTAAACGCAATGGGATCTGATGTGTTGCCGTCACTGTCCATCACATAGAAACTCAGGCTGTAATTACCCGGCACCGCTGTGTCATATGTACCGTCTACCATGATCTTCTGGGAGAGGACGTCCACGCTGTCCTTGTCGTCCACCATACCCTGGATCACGCTCATGGGGTCAAAACCAGTCCCCACCGCCACGGTAGCCGCTGTCGTGTTCAGAGCCAGTACAGGTCTTTCGCCGTTTGGCGTCAGTTCCGGGGTCTGGCTGGCCTGCTCTTCCCCTGTCTGCTCCTGAGCCTCAGCGTCCTGCTGTTCTTCTGTCTGCTGGACAGTTTCGGCTGTCTCCTCGGCAGACGTCTCATCTGCTGCCGGGATGTAATGGATCTTTCTTCCCTTTGTGGCTACATTTTTCGCGCTGTCGATGGCCCCGTAATAGACCATGGCAGTATCCTCCCCGGTGGGGATCACTTTGTCCACGAAAACCTGATCGGTCAGATCACCGTCCTGGTCGTCCTTGGCCGTGACTCCCTCCATCAGGGCAGTGTAGGCCTCCCCCTCCGTGTAGGTGATGTCGGCCTCTTCTATGGTAATCTCGGGGGCCGTGTGATCCTGCCCCATATATAAGACAACAGATATAATTCCAAGGACTATGCAGCCCAGTAAAAGGACCGCTCCCGCTGCGTGTAGTTTCTTCATCCTTTTATCCTCTATTTTTCCCCGTAGTTCCCGTAGTATTTTCCGTAATATTTTCCATAGTATTTGTTCTGCTTCATATTTACTTTGTTCAGAACAACGCCCAGGATCGGACATCCTGTCTTCTCCAGCTGCTCTTTCACAGTTCTGGCAAATTTATAGCTGACTGCATTGGCCGCTGTAACGAGAACAGACGCATCGCACACTCTTGCGATGACAGCGGCATCGATCACGCTTCCCAGCGGAGGCGCATCGATGATGATGTAGTCGTACACCTTCCTTGCGCTGGAGATCAGCGCCTCAAACCTTTTCTGTCCCAGGAGCTCAGAGGGATTGGGCGGCACCACGCCTGCAAACATGACGATCAGCCCTTCCTCCTGGGTCTTGTACATCACTTCATCCACCTCAGCCTGTCCGGAGAGGAAATGGCTCAGTCCCTTGACTTCCTCCGTCACTCTGTGGCGTCCTGTCAGGACGGACTTTCTCAGGTCCGCGTCAATAAAGAGAACTCTCTTCCCGCTCTCCGCGAGGGAGATAGACAGATTGAGGGATACGGTACTCTTTCCTTCATCCGGCGTGCAGCTGGTCAGCACGATCACCTTGTTGTCAGCGCCGGAGAACTCAATGTTGGTCCGGAGCGCTTTGTACGCCTCGTTGCTCCGGTAATCTTTTGTGATATTTTTTAATACAATTTCCTGCATCTTCTACATCCTCCTAGCGCTTCATCTGCTTCTGCAGCTTTTTAGAAGACAGACCTTTCACTTTTTTGGTTTTCTGTGCACCTTCCGCAATGGGAATGGATGTCAGTACGTTCAGTCCGAGATAGTGCTCCACATCGTCCGGCGTCTTGATGGTATCGTCCAGGATAAAGATCAGGATAATGATGCCTGCGGCGATCAGGATACCCAGCAGGGCGCCGATGGCAATGTTGCGCATCACATTGGGAGAGGAGGGCGCTGTAGGAAGGTTGGCCTCCTCGATCGTATTCACCGCGTCCGCCTCCATGATCTCTGTGATCTTGATGCTGACGGACTCACGCAACGCATCGGCGATCTCTTTTGCCATCTTCGGGTCCTCATTCTCCACACCCACTGTCAGGATACGGGTGTTGGCCGCATTCTCCGTTGCAATGGATTCGCTCAGCTCTGCCGTCGTCATGTCCAGATTCAGCACGGCGATCACCTGCTCCAGGACCGGTCGGCTCTTTACCAGCTCCATGTAATCCTGGGTCAGCTGTGTACCTGTCTGCAGGTCGTTATACGTTACGCCGCTGCTGTCCCCTGTCCTTGTGAGCACATACATGCTCGTCGTGGATGTGTACATGGGGGTGATCAGCAGCTTTGTCCCGGCAAAGGCCACGAAGGCCATCAGGATGCCCGCCAGGATGATCAGATGGATCTTGCTCCACAGAGCCATGAAAAGCTCTGTCAGGTCAATAGTAATTTCTTCATTTTCAAAATCACGACTTGTTACTTTCTCTTGATTCATTCCTCTTCTTTTTCCTCAGCATCTCTGCCGCGTTGCTGAAGAAAATCCTCCTCGCATAATCTTCACCATATTTTTTCTTCACGTACTCAGCCGCCTTTTTCATATGAGGCGCCCTCTTCTCATTGTCATGGGCGTCGGTCCCCACACAGAAGACCATCTCGCTCTCCAGAAGGGCTTTTACAAACTTCTTGAGTTTTCGTCCGCCGCTTCCTGTAATACTTCCTGCATTGACCTGGATCAGCACGCCCATCTCGTCCAGATATTCCACGTTGTCAAAATCTTCTCTCAGGCACTCATAGCGCTCCGCATGGGCAAGGATCACAATGTATCCCTTCATCTGGATACGCTGTATTCCCCGGTGTATATACTCAAAAGGATCGGACGGGGAAAACTCCACTAGCACATATCTCGTCCGATTCATTGTAAGTACACTATTCTCTTGCAGTTTTTCGGGAATGTCCTGCCCAAAATAGATCTCTGTCCCAAGAAAGACCTTCAGGCGATCGCTGATCTTCGCGGCTTCCTCACGCACTTTTTTCAGCTGCTCGCGCAGCTGCTGCGGCGTTGCCCTCCCCCTGCGGGGATGGTGGTGGGGAGTCGCGATGATATACCGCACTCCCTCCTGGTATGCCGTCATCAGCATCCGGCGTGTCTCCTCCATGCTCTGAGCGCCGTCATCGACTCCCGGAAGGATATGACAATGCATATCAATGTATCTGTCCATCCGCAGCCTCCTCTGCTCATGTGTGGATTTCATTATACGCTGAAATTGATCCACATTCAATAGATTATCATACCACTTTTTGTGGGAAAATTCTCTAATTTTGAAGAATTCACTTATTTTTAGCAAAAATAGCCAGTTTTACCGTGTTTACAGGCCCAGCACATCAGCAATAGCGCCCATTTCTTCCAGGGCAATGTCGATCAGATCATCAAGAGAGAGACCTGTGAATTCGATCATCTCCATGTAATCCCGGTTTGCCCCCTTGGCAAAGCGTGATTCGTTAAACCTCTTGATGACAGATTTATGCTTTACACTGGCAATCTTTTTGTCCGGATAAATCTGCGCTACAGCTTTGATGAAACCGCTCATGGGGTCTGCCGCAAGCACAGCGTACTGGAGGTTTGTCTTTGCCTTCATGCCGCACTTCGGGTTGTGTGCCTTTATGGCGTCGAACAGCACCGGATCTTCGATCCCCTCTTTCTTCAGGATCTCAACCGATGTGGGGCCGTGTACACTCATGTCGTGGGCCCAGTCGCACTGCTCCTCGTCAAGGTCATGGAGAAGTCCTACGATACCCCAGTACTCCACTTCATCCGGAGCCAGTCGTTTTGCCAGTCCCTTCATAATAGCCTCCACTGCATAGGAGTGGGTGATGTAGTTTTCGCCCTGCATGTATTTCATCAGTATTTCATGCGCCTGTTCTCTGTTCATATCCTGTTCCTCCTGTCTTTTTCATCCGCTCTATATCTTAACATATTTTCTCTGAAATGATAACCTGTTTCACGAAAAAAATGGCTGCAGCCGGTTGACCTGCTCCTTTTTGTACTGGAGGGTTGTGTGACAGTAAATATTCAGCGTAGTCCGGATGTCCGCGTGCCCCAGAAGTTCGCTGAGAGTCTTCGCGTCAATACCTGCCATGAGGCAGCGGCTGGCAAAGGTGTGCCGCAAGGTGTGGAACTTCCTGTATGGCACTTCCGCCTCCTCCAGGTACTTTTTATACCGGTACTGGAGCGTTCTGGGATCCAGAGGATCTACCTCGGAGCCGGAGAGAATGTACCCCTTCTCTTTTCCCGTCTGGCGGAATCCTTCCAGCTTCTCCCGCATAAAATCCGGAAAGGGAATGACCCGGTCCGAAGAGCTGCTCTTTGGCTTTCCCATGACAAGGACAGTCCTCTTGCCCTCCGGCTGCCGCCTCTTAAGCCTCTGCAGGGTCCGCTCCACACGGATATACCCCTCTTCCATATTAATGTCCTGCCAGGTAAGGCTGCACAGCTCCCCGATCCGAAGGCCTGTATACAGACACAGGTAGATGCAGGCCCTGCTGATGTCCGAGTGGCTGCTTAAATAAGCCTCCAGTCTTCTCTGTTCTGCCTCTGAGAAAACCTGGATCTCGGTCCGGCTTCTCTGACACTTCGCTGATATCCGCATCGCGCGGTCCAGGAACTGCTCTCTGTGCGCCTCGGACAGTCCCCGGTTCACCAGCATGATGACGCATTTTACCGTACTTCCGGACAGTGCCCTTCCGCAGCGGCAGGCTTTTCTGCTCTCCAGCTCTCCCCTGAACTGCTCCAGAAGCTCTTCTGACAGGTCGGAAACTTTCACTCCCAGAAAAAAAGGGCGGATGTGATTGGTGTAAAGCTGGTAGTACTTTGCATAGGAGGACGCAGCCAGCTGTGTCCCCTGCGCCTCAAACCATCTTTCCAGCAGCTCATTGTAGTAGATTTCTTTCTCCATTTTCTGACTCCTTTCATCCTCTGTTTCGTGTTGTACTACCAGTATAAAAAGGAATACAAAAAAACTGTGCACCGGCAGATCCTTTCTCTGTCGGTGCACAGCTGTTTTTGTCTGTTTTTTTGTCAGAAAGATGGATACCCTCTTACTCCAGGATGATCTCCTCAGAAGCGGCCTCTGTCTCCAGTTCCGGCTCCTGCTCTAAAAGATCTGTCTCCTGCGCCGGCTGGCTCTCCGGGATCTCTCCGGCGGAAGCCATGTCGTCTGTCAGGATCTCATCATCCTCTTCCTCGATGGCCAGCTCTGTGCTGAGCTTTACATCGCGGTACTTTCTCATACCTGTACCGGCCGGAATGTGTTTACCGATGATGACGTTTTCTTTCAGACCTACAAGCGGGTCGATCTTGCCCTTGATGGCAGCCTCTGTCAGCACCTTGGTTGTCTCCTGGAAGGATGCAGCTGACAGGAAGGAGTTGGTTGCAAGAGATGCTTTGGTGATACCGAGCATGATCTGCTCGCCTGTTGCAGGCTCTTTTCCTTCTGCCATAAGTTCTTTGTTCTTGTCTTCGAACTCCAGCGCATCTACCATTGTGCCCGGCAGATAACCTGTGTCTCCGCTCTCTTCCACGCGGATCTTCTTCAGCATCTGGCGCACGATGACCTCGATGTGCTTATCATTGATATCAACACCCTGCAGACGGTACACTCTCTGTACTTCCTGGATCATGTAATCCTGTACAGCGCGCAGTCCCTTGATCTTCAGGATATCATGCGGATTCACGCTACCTTCTGTAAGCTCGTCGCCGGCCTCCAGCATCTGTCCGTCCTGGATCTTGATCCTGGATCCGTAAGGAATAAGGTATGCCTTGGACTCGCCTGTCTCGTCGTTGGTAACGATGACTTCTCTCTTCTTCTTTGTGTCGTTGATGACAGCTTTTCCTGCAAACTCGGTGATGATGGCAAGACCCTTCGGTTTTCTCGCCTCGAAAAGCTCCTCCACACGGGGAAGACCCTGTGTGATATCGTCACCGGCCACGCCTCCGGTATGGAAGGTACGCATGGTAAGCTGTGTACCCGGCTCACCGATGGACTGAGCAGCGATAATGCCGACAGCCTCGCCCACCTGTACAGGCTCGCCGGTGGCCATGTTGGCGCCGTAGCATTTTGCACACACACCGTTGTGGCAGCGGCAGGTAAGGATGGTACGGATCTTGATCTTCTTAGGTGTCTCGCCGTTCTCATCCACACCTTTCTTCATGATCAGCTCTGCCCTCTTCGGTGTCACCATGTGGTTTGCCTTTACAAGGACATTGCCGTCTTTGTCTTTGATGCTCTCGCACAGGTAGCGTCCTGTGATACGCTCCTGCAGGCTCTCGATCTCCTCGTTGCCCTCCATGAACGCCTGCACGTACATGCCCGGGATCTCATCGCCTTCCCGGCGGCAGTCCACTTCACGGATGATGAGCTCCTGGGAAACGTCTACCAGACGTCTTGTCAGGTAACCGGAGTCAGCTGTACGAAGAGCCGTATCGGACAGACCTTTACGCGCTCCATGGGCGGACATGAAGTACTCCAGTACGTCCAGACCTTCACGGAAGTTGGACTTGATAGGCAGCTCGATCGTACGTCCTGTCGTATCTGCCATCAGACCACGCATACCGGCAAGCTGTTTGATCTGCTTGTCAGAACCACGGGCTCCGGAGTCCGCCATCATAAAGATGTTGTTGTATTTATCCAGACCGGAAAGCAGCGCCTCTGTCAGGGCATCGTCGGTTGCCTTCCATGTCTCTACGACTTCTTTGTAACGCTCTTCCTCTGTGATAAGACCACGCTTGAAGTTCTTTGTGATCCTGTCCACTGTCTCCTGGGCCTGAGCGATCATTTCCGGTTTCTGCGGCGGCACGGTCATATCTGAGATAGATACGGTCATGGCCGCTCTTGTGGAATATTTGTAACCGATGGCTTTTACATTGTCCAGCACTTCCGCCGTAGCTGTAGCGCCATGGGTATTGATAACTTTCTCAAGGATCTGCTTTAACTGTTTCTTTCCTACGTGGAAATCAATCTCCGGGAGAAGCTCATTTTCCTCGATCTCACGGTCTACAAATCCAAGATCCTGGGGAATGATCTCATTGAAGAGCATCCTTCCAAGTGTGGAGGAGATGGTTCCTGTCTTCACACTTCCGTCCGGCATGGTCTTGGACACACGCACCTGGATCTTTGAGTGAAGTGTGATAGCTTGGTTCTCGTAGGCCAGGATCGCCTCGTTTACGCTCTTGAAGAATTTACCTTCTCCTAAGGCTCCCGGTCTCTCCTGTGTCAGATAGTAGATACCAAGGACCATATCCTGTGAAGGAACGGCCACCGGTCCGCCGTCTGACGGTTTCAGCAGGTTGTTCGGTGAGAGCAGAAGGAAGCGGCACTCTGCCTGAGCCTCCACAGACAGCGGCAGATGGACAGCCATCTGGTCTCCGTCAAAGTCCGCGTTGTAGGCGGTACATACAAGGGGATGAAGCTTGATGGCTTTACCCTCTACAAGGATAGGCTCAAATGCCTGGATACCCAGTCTGTGCAGCGTAGGGGCACGGTTCAGCATAACCGGGTGCTCCTTGATAACGTCTTCCAGCACATCCCACACTTCCGGCTGAAGTCTCTCCACCATTTTCTTGGCGTTTTTGATGTTGTGAGCTGTTCCGTTCTGTACCAGCTCTTTCATAACGAAAGGCTTGAACAGCTCGATAGCCATCTCTTTTGGGAGACCGCACTGATAGATCTTCAGCTCCGGTCCCACGACAATAACGGAACGTCCGGAGTAGTCAACACGTTTTCCCAGAAGGTTCTGACGGAAACGTCCGGATTTTCCTTTCATCATATCGGACAGAGACTTGAGGGCACGGTTTCCGGGTCCTGTGACCGGACGTCCTCTTCTTCCGTTATCGATGAGGGCGTCTACCGCCTCCTGCAGCATTCTCTTTTCATTTCTTACGATAATGTCCGGCGCGCCCAGCTCAAGCAGGCGTTTCAGACGGTTGTTTCTGTTGATGATCCTTCTGTAAAGGTCGTTCAGGTCGCTGGTGGCGAAACGTCCGCCGTCCAGCTGTACCATAGGACGAAGATCCGGCGGGATGACCGGGATGGCTGTCAGGATCATCCACTCCGGCTTGTTGCCGGACTCCCGGAAGGCTTCCACAACTTCCAGGCGCTTCACGATCCTTGCCCTCTTCTGGCCGCTGGCCCCTTCCAGGCCTGCAGTCAGCTCCTCGTACTCCTTGTCAAGATCAATGGTCTCAAGAAGCTCCTTGACAGCCTCCGCGCCCATTCCCACGCGGAATGCGCTGCCCCATTTTTCTCTTGCTTCCTGGTACTCCTGCTCGGAGAGCACCTGTTTGTACATCAGGTCTGTCTCTCCTTTGTCCAGCACAATGTAGGAGGCAAAGTAGAGCACTTTCTCCAGCGTTCTGGGGGACAGATCCAGGATCAGTCCCATACGGCTGGGAATTCCCTTGAAGTACCAGATATGTGACACCGGGGCAGCCAGGGCGATATGGCCCATACGCTCGCGGCGCACGCTGGATTTTGTCACTTCAACGCCGCAGCGGTCGCAGACAACGCCTTTGTAACGGATCTTTTTATATTTACCACAATGACACTCCCAGTCCTTGCTGGGTCCGAAGATGCGCTCACAGA
>NZ_CAUGIN010000029.1:0-38740 GCF_959599685.1 Lachnoclostridium phocaeense | reverse complement strand
CCGAACGGCACGTACGGTGGTGTGAGAGGGGAGAGAAAATCTCCCCTACTCGATTTGGGTTAATACACAACTATCCGATATGGGGATTTTATCCACTAAATGCTTTTGCTTATTTTTTGAATTGCTTCTTCTTTTGTTGCAACAAAGAACACATCTTTCCCTTTATTGCTTTCAAAGATAAAGTCTTTCAGCGGCTTGCTGGTGTAGTGCGAAAAATCTCCGTATATAGCGATTTTCCCACCGTAATTGATAAATTTTTGAAGAATTTCTCCCGCCAGGCCGCTGCTCAAAATGAAGAAATCTTCAATGATGTTCTTTTTATCCACGACAATATACTTTGTGCCTGCTTCATATTGGGCAGACATAAGCAAATCAAGCGCAGAATCGACATCAGTAATGATCATGCTGTCACTTGACACGGCAACCGCAATTCCGTTGCCACAATCAATTTTTTCAAACTTCATGCCTGTACCTCCTTTAATGAATTGCAGACAAAATCCCGCATTATCGTCGCTGGTAACGCTTTGCGCATTGTAGCATGAAAGAAAGGAATTGTCAAAATTTTTACATTTCTGTTACTTTTTTGGCGAACATCAATAAATAATGAAGAAATAAAAAAGAGGCAGGCACGGCCCGGATGGGTCATGTCTGCCTCCTTGCTTATGCTATTTTCTATACCGGTAGATGATTTTCCCGTTTTCCTTTTCCTCCGTGATCAGCTTTTGTTTCAGCATGTACGGAAGGATGGAATCCAGAAATTTTCCCGGATCAGTTACCGCCATGCGCTCGCTGTTAAACGGCTGCTTCGCGGTCAGATCTTTTACCACGGGTTCCAGCTCCCTGCGGGTCATGGGACCCTTTTTGCGAAGGGCTTTTCGGACTTTTGTTATCCCCTTTGAACTGAGCATGTTCGACAAATCCTGTTTCTGCCGCATGGTGCGCCATATGCCCCATGTGTAGATGACGGCTGTGGCGGCGGCAAACAGAAGAATATACGGGATATAATGAAGTATCAGTTCCATTTTTCTCCTTTCCAGTGGATCAGATGATTGTCACGGAGGATCTCCAGGAACTTGATCAGTCTGGAGAGAGACTTCTCCATGCCGGGAAACTGAGCATCCAGTATGTTTGAGAGCTGGTGCACATCCCGCATATCATCTATGGACAGCCAGACAAAGCTGCCGTAGTTGTCAAGTTTTACTTCGCTTACCCTTGGGCGGTGAAAAAATTTCTGGGCGATCCGGTGATAGAACCCTTTCCACTCAATGAAAACAGTCACAATGCCGTCCTCGCCTGTCTGATATTCAATATCCGGATTTTTAACCGGTACAAAATCCATGTAATTCCGTTGGTCTTTTGATCTCATTTTTTATTTTTCCTTTTTCATGCACAGTCTGTACAGATAGAACAGAAGCAGGATGAAGATCACAAGGCTTCCGATCTGCGGCAGAGAGAATGGAAGAGTGATGGCGCCGTCCAGCTCAAGCACTGCAAGGACAGCAAGGACGATACCCATGATACCTTCTCCGGCAATAAGTCCGGATGTGAAGAGTACGCCGCGGTCTGCACGCTCTTTTTTCTCCTGATCTGTACCTTTGATACGCTCCACGATGTAACGCACGATACCACCGGCCATGATACCAGCACTTAAGCTGAATGGCAGGTACATACCTACTGCAAACGGCATAACCGGTACTTTCAGAATCTCTACAACGATGGCGATAAATACACCTGTGAAGATGAGCGGCCAGGGAAGATCAGCGTTCATGATACCTTCTACAAGCATCTTCATCATGGTTGCCTGTGCGGCAGGGATCTGCTCTGTACCGTATCCCCATGCCTCGTTCAGCAGGTAGAGTACGAATCCGATAGCAGCGGAAGATACAACGACACCGATGATCTCACCGATCTGCTGGGTCTTAGGTGTGGCACCGACAATGAAACCTGTCTTTAAGTCCTGTGAAGTATCGCCGGCGATGGCTGCGATGACACAGATGATACCGCCGATGGCGATAGCGCCAACCATACCTGTTGTTCCGTCTGTTCCTGTTGCTTTAAGAGCAAGAGTAGCAATGATCAGAGTAGCGATAGCCATACCGGAAACCGGGTTGTTGGAGGATCCGATGAGACCTACCATACGGGAGGAAACGGATGCAAAGAAGAAACCAAATACAACCACGATCAGAGCACCCAGCGGATTTACCGGGAATGCCGGTACAAGCCAGATGGCGATGATGATCACTACAATGATTGCCAGCAGAACAGGCATCGGAAGATCCCGCTCTGTACGAAGAGCGTCTTTGTTTGCATGTTTCTTGGACATGCTTGCCATTGCCTGCTTGAATGTGCGGATGATCAGCGGGAATGTCTTGATAAGGCTGATGAATCCGCCGGCTGCAACGGCGCCTGCACCGATGTACTTGATGTAGTTTCCCCACAGGTCGCCAGGAGCCATGGAGGAGATCGGGTCTGTTCCCGGGAAGATGGTAGAGTCTCCGCCGAACAGTGCGATCAGAGGCATCAGCACGAACCAGCTCAGTGTACCACCGGCCAGCATGTAGCTGGAGATCTTCGGTCCGCAGATGTATCCCACACCTGCCAGTGAAGGCAGTACCTGGATACCGATCTGGGATCCTGCATAGCTCTTGAATGCATAGCCGATCTCACTCGGGAAGAGGTGAAGACCGTCTGCAACGAATTTGTAAACAGCTGCAATTCCGAGACCTTTGAATACGGTTCCGGCTTTTGCACCGCCCTCCTCACCAGCAAGAAGAACCTCGGCACATGCGGTTCCTTCCGGGAAAGGCAGTGTTCCATGTTCCTCAACAATGAGGGCCTGACGCAGAGGTACCATGAAGCACACGCCCAGGATACCGCCGAACAAAGCTACGAGGAAAAGTGTCATGATACTTGGGAAATCAGTTTTTCCCTCCTCTGCCCATAAGAATAATGCGGGGAGAGTAAAGATTGCTCCCGCTGCTACAGACTCGCCGGCAGAACCGATGGTCTGTACAAGGTTGTTCTCAAGAATGGAATCCCTGCGCAGGATCACGCGGATAATTCCCATGGAGATAACGGCCGCAGGAATAGAAGCGGAGATCGTCATACCAACGAGAAGGCCCAGGTAAGCGTTGGCTGCACCAAACACAATTGCCAGAAGGATACCTATGAGAACAGAAGTGACTGTAAATTCCGGCACGATCTTGTCAGCCGGAATATACGGTTTGAATTCTGACTTCTTGTCCATGTCATTCATTCCTTTCTTAGAATATAGATTTTTTCTTAGTGCCGATTTAGCGCACTAGAAAGGATTATATCAGCTTCTTATAGAAAAAGGAAGAGAAAACGAAGAAAAATTGATCGATTTTAAGCAATATCTTGACTTAATATATGTTTTGTGATATTTTAGCAGAGCATGTAAACGAATAATGCAGTGATTGCCGCCGGGTACGTCTTATTTATTTCAGTAGGCCTTTGTTGAAATAAATGGGACTTTTTTTATTCTGTCCATGTTTTTCCAGGATCCGGGGCGAAATCTGACCACAAGAGCCGGAGGTATGATGTATGCAGAAAAACAGTTGTTTTAGAGAGTTTATCAAGTATTCATCTTTGAATGTGCTGGGAATGATCGGCCTGTCCTGCTATATTCTGGCGGACACATTTTTCGTGTCCAAAGCCCTGGGGGCAGACGGGCTGGCAGCCCTCAACCTTGCCATCCCGGTGTACAGCTTCATCAACGGAAGCGGACTGATGATCGGAATGGGTGGCGGCATTAAATACACCATCTTCAAGAGCCAGGGAAAGGATGAGAACGCGGACCGGGTGTTCACAAATGCGGCGGTGCTGACGGTTCTCATTGCGGCCGTCTTTTTCTTCCTGGGGCTGCTTTGCTCCGGCGTGCTGACCCGCCTTCTTGGCGCGGACGCGGAAGTGTTTGAGCTGACAAGGTCCTACCTGCAGGTGCTGATGATGTTTGCCCCTATGTTTATGGCAAACAACCTGTTCCTTTGCTTTGTCCGCAACGACGGGGCGCCCCAGCTTGCCATGGCGGCCATGATCGTGGGAAGCCTCTCCAACGTGGTGCTTGACTATGTGTTCATGTTCCCTCTTGGGATGGGCATGTTCGGCGCTGCCCTGGCCACGGGAACGGCTCCGGTGATCAGTATGCTGATACAGTCCTCCCACCGCCTTAGAAAGAAAAACCAGTTTCATCTGTGCAGATGCAGGATGTCTCCAAGACTGGCCCTGGGGATCTTCTCAAGCGGCTTTCCGTCCCTTCTGACAGAAGTGTCCTCCGGCATTGTTATGATCGTGTTTAATATGATCATCCTGGGGCTTGCGGGCAACACCGGCGTGGCGGCCTACGGCGTCATCGCCAATATTTCCCTTGTGGTGATCTCCATCTACACAGGGATCTCCCAGGGGATCCAGCCTATCCTGAGCAGCAGCTACGGGCAGGGAAACCAGAAAAATGTATCCGCCATCCTGCGCTACGCCCAGTGGGCGGTGATCCTTATTTCCGCGGCGGTGTACCTGCTTATGTTTTTCGGGGCAGCGCCCATTGTGGGGATTTTCAACAGTGAGGGGAACGCGCTGCTGCAGCAGATCGCCGAGACGGGCCTTAAGATCTACTTTACAGGGTGCGTGTTTGCAGGGCTTAATATCGTCCATTCCGTGTTCTTTACCTCCACGGAGCGGCCTCTGCCGGCCCACGTCATCTCTCTTCTGCGGGGATTTATACTGATCATCCCCCTGGCCTTTCTCCTCTCCAGCCTGGCGGAGCTGTACGGCGTGTGGGCGGCCTTCCCGGTTACGGAGCTGCTGGTCTGCGCTGTGGGTGTGGTCCTGCTTTCCAGGTATAGATAACTATACGCAACAGGTATTTGCCATGGCCGGGATCCGGCGGTAAACTGTAAAGGAAACAAACTTTCTTGACAGTGGAAATAGTTTCTAATAAACTATAGAAAGAAAAAATGCGGAGGTGAAAGCATGAAGGTTCTCGTGATAGACGGACAGGGCGGTGGCCTTGGACGGCAGCTTGTGGCGGCTGTGAAGGCCGGATATCCGGATGTGGAAGTGCTTGCAGTGGGAACCAACAGCGCCGCTACAGGCGCCATGCTGAAAGCCGGCGCAGATATGGCGGCCACGGGAGAAAACTCTGTGGAGGTTGCCTGCCGGAAGGCGGATGTGATCATGGGGCCTGTGGGCATTGTGATCGCGGACTCCATGCTGGGAGAGATCACACCCCGGATGGCAGCAGCCGTCGGGCAGAGCCAGGCAGGGCGGATCCTGATCCCGGTGAACATGTGTGACAATATCGTGGTAGGCATAGCCGATCTTCCCATGACAAAAAAAGTGGAGAGCGCGGTGGAGGCGCTGGCTGATTTTATGAAATAGACAGATGACATCCGGCAGGAAGCCGGGGCATGGCGGCAGAAGCCGCAAAGCGTACAGCCAGAGAACGCTTCGGACAGCGTGCAGGCGTCGTGGGATATGTATGTTTGATGAAATGAATAGATACCAGGAAGGTATCTGCACTCAGAAGGGGGCAGGTACCTTTTTCTTTTTGCAGACGAAAAAAAGACAGGAGAGATGATATGACTTTAGAGACATTTTTCAGAGAGGTGCCCAGGGCGGCCCTGGCTTTCTCGGGAGGAACCGACTCGGCGTTCCTTCTCTGGGCGGCGAAAACGTACGGCTGTGACGTGCAGGCCTACTATATAAAGACGGTCTTTCAGCCGGACTTTGAGCTGGAGGACGCCCTGCGGCTGGCAGAGCAGCTTTCTGTCCCTATGAAAGTGGTGGAGATGGATATCTTAGATGTGGATGAGGCGGCGCAGAATGGCCCCAGGCGGTGTTACTACTGCAAGCGGGCGCTTTTTACAAAGCTGCGGGAGCAGGCGGCAGCGGACGGCTATACCGTACTGCTGGACGGCACCAACGCATCCGACGACGCGGGAGAGAGGCCCGGCATGCAGGCTCTGCGGGAGCTGAAAGTGCGCTCCCCCCTGCGGGAGTGCGGCGTCACAAAGGAGGAGGTGCGCGCTCTCTCCCGGGAGGCAGGCCTTTTCACATGGGACAAACCTGCCTACGCCTGCCTGGCCACCAGGATTTCCACCGGGACAAGGATCACCCGGGAGGCTCTTCTTCGGGCGGAGCAGGGGGAGAGGGCCCTTATGGAGCTGGGCTTTTCGGATTTCCGGGTGCGGCTTACAGAAGGCGGGGCCCGTCTCCAGGTGACAGGGGAGCAGATGCCCCTTGTGTTTGAAAAGAGGGAAGAAGTCATGGCGGCGCTGAAACCGCTTTTTGGGACCGTGCTTCTGGATCTGGAGCAGCGCAGTCCCTCTGTGTCAGTGAAGGGAGGAAGGTAGAGATGGATAACAAACAGGATATACTGGAGCTTCTGCGGAGCGTGGCCCGGGGACAGACTGCCCCGGAGGACGCCCTCCTGTCCTTGAAGGAGGAGCCTTTTGCAGATCTGGATTACGCGAAGATCGATTTTCACCGCAGCATCCGCCAGGGTGCGGCGGAGGTGATCTACGGCGCAGGAAAGACGCCGGAGCAGATCGTGGGCATTGTGAAGGCCATGGGAGAGAGGAACTGCCGCAATATCCTTGTCACACGGATCGGGCAGGAGGCGGCGGAGGAGCTGGCGGCAGCAGTCCCCGTGCAGTACCATCCCATCCCGAAGCTTGCCATCGCCTTTCCGGAACAGAGGCCTCTTCGGGGGCGGATCGTGGTAGCTACCGGAGGCACAAGCGACATGGCCGTGGCGGAGGAGGCGGCTCTGACGGCGGAGGCCATGGGCAACCAGGTGACCCGGCTCTACGATGTGGGAGTGGCCGGCCTGCACAGGCTTCTGTCCAGTCTGGATCAGCTGATGAGCGCCCGGTGCGTGGTGGCCGTGGCAGGCATGGAGGGAGCCCTGGCGTCCGTGATCGGGGGACTTGTGGACTGCCCCGTCATCGCCGTGCCTACAAGCGTAGGGTACGGGGCCAGCTTCGGAGGGCTGTCGGCCCTTCTGTCCATGCTGAACTCCTGCGCCTCCGGGTGCAGTGTGGTGAACATTGACAACGGCTTTGGAGCAGGCTACCTGGCCAGCATGATCAACCAGATGGAAGGGATAAAGGAGGAAGAAAGATGAAGACACTTTATATAGAATGTAAGATGGGGGCAGCGGGAGATATGCTCATGTCCGCCCTCTATGAACTGCTGGATGACAGGCAGCAGTTTCTGGATACCATGAACAGTCTGGGACTTCCCGGCGTGCACCTGGAGGCCCGGGCCGCATCCACCTGCGGCATCGCAGGCACCCACATGGCGGTGACAGTGGACGGGGAGGAGGAGACGGAACCCGGCCATGATCACCACCACGACCACCATCACGAGCATGAGCATGACCACCACCACGACCACCATCACGAGCATGACCACGGTCACCACCACGACCATGAGCACAGCCACCACCATCATCATGCCACACCCGGACATATCCGGGAGATCATCAGCGGACTGGAACTTCCCGCCCAGGTGAAGGAAAATGCCAGCGCGGTGTACGACATGATCGCGGAGGCGGAAGCCAGAGCACACGGCTGTCCGGTGGGGGACGTCCATTTCCATGAAGTGGGAGCCCTGGACGCTGTGGCGGACGTGACAGGTGTGTGCTATGCCATGTACCTTCTGGGGGCGGAGCAGGTCATCGTCTCCCCGGTACATGTGGGGAGCGGCACGGTCCGCTGCGCCCACGGCGTCATGCCGGTGCCGGCCCCGGCTACAGCCAATATCCTGGAGGGAGTCCCGGTCTATGGAGGAGAGGTGCAGGGGGAACTGTGCACCCCTACAGGGGCGGCTCTTCTGAAGTTTTTCGGAGCATCCTTTGGCCCCATGCCTCTGATGAGGACAGGGCGGCCCGGCGTAGGCATAGGAACAAAGACATTTGAGCAGGCCAACTGCGTCCGCGTCTTCCTGGGAGAGACAGAAAGTACAGAAGGAAAAGGCGACGGGGAGATCACGGAGCTGGTGTGCAACATCGACGACATGACGCCGGAGGCCCTTGCCTTTGCCTGCACGCGGCTGATAGAGGAGGGGGCCCTGGACGCTTACACCATCCCCGGCACCATGAAAAAGGGCAGGCCGGGACATGTGCTGACTGTGCTGTGTCCGCCGGAAAAAGAGGAAGAAATGGTCCGGTGCGTTCTGGCAGAGACTACCACCAACGGACTCAGAGCCCGCAGGTGTACCAAATACTTTCTGCAGCCCGGTGTAAAGACAGTGGAAACCCGGTGGGGGCAGATGCGGGTAAAGACGGCGGAAGGCCGGGGGATCCTGCACCAGAAACCGGAGTACGAGGATGTGGCCGCCCTGGCAAGGGAACACCAGGTAGCCTATGAAACGGTGTGCCGGGAAGCGCTGCGAAACTGCGGGGAAGAATAAAGGAAAAGAAAGGGGCAAAACAACATGATGAAGAAACGGCTGATTTCCGGCCTCTTGACTGTTGCTCTGGGGGCCGGCCTGCTGGCGGGCTGCGGCGGCAGTGCATCCTCCGGGCAGGAGGGCGGCGACAGGCAGGATACGTCCTCTGTGGTAGTTGCCATGGGGCCTACATCAGAGCCCGAGGCAGGTTTTGACCCGGCTTACGGCTGGGGGGCAGGAGAGCATGTCCATGAGCCTCTGATCCAGAGCACCCTCACAGTGACCAACACAGACCTTACCATTGGATATGACCTGGCCACAGAGTACGGGGCCAGCCAGGATGGTCTGACCTGGACGGTGAAGATCCGGGATGACGTGTCTTTCACGGACGGGGAGCCTCTGACAGCAGAGGATGTGGCCTTTACATACAATACGGTGAAAGAGGCAAGCTCGGTCAATGATTTTACCATGCTGGACTATGCGGAGGCAGTGGATGACACCACCGTCCTTTTCCACATGACAAGGCCTTTCTCCATCTGGCCTTACACCATGGCTGTGGTGGGGATCGTGCCGGAGCACGCCTACGACAGCGCCACCTACGGCTCCAACCCCATCGGTTCCGGGAGGTATATACTGAAGCAGTGGGACAGGGGGCAGCAGGTGATCCTGGAGGCCAACCCGGACTACTACGGGGAGGCGCCGAAGATGAAGCGGGTCACCATCCTCTTTATGGAGGAGGACGCCGCTTTTCTGGCGGCCCAGGCAGGAGAGGTGGATGTGGCCTACACGTCCGCCACTTACTCGGACCAGCAGGTGGAGGGCTACAGCCTTGCCTCCTACGCCAGTGTGGACAACCGGGGCTTTAACCTGCCGGCAGTGGAGGAGACGAAAGACCAGGAAGGGCGCACCGTGGGAAATGATTTCACGGCGGACGTCCTGGTGCGCCGGGCCATCAACATAGGCGTGGACCGGCAGGAGATGATCGATCATGTGCTGAACGGGTACGGCAGTCCGGCCTACAGTGTCTGCGACCAGCTTCCCTGGTACAATGAGGCCTCCCAGGTGGCGTACGACCCGGAAGAGGCGGCGGCGCTTCTTGACCAGGCGGGATGGACCCTGGGGGAGGACGGCGTCCGGGAGAAAGACGGGCAGAAGGCAGAGCTTCACCTTCTCTACGCCACAGGGGACTCTGTCCGCCAGGCGCTGGCAGCGGACTTTGCGGGGCAGATGGAGGAGCTTGGGATTTCCTGCACCACCGAGGGCGTGGGATGGGATACAGCCTACGACCGGGCACTGGCGGATCCCCTCCTGTGGGGCTGGGGAGCCCACACGCCCATGGAACTTTACAACATCTATCACACCATGGAAGGGACAGGCACGGCCCAGTACTCCCCCTACTCCAACGAGACGGTGGATACGTACATGGACCAGGCGCTGGCAAGCCCGGATCTGGAGAGCTCCTATGAACTCTGGCAGAAGGCCCAGTGGGACGGCTCTGCCGGGGTGACCCAGGAGGGGGACATTCCCTGGGTGTGGCTGGTAAATATCGACCATCTCTACTGGGTGCGGGATGGCCTCCAGGTGGCAGAGCAGAAAGTACACCCCCACGGACACGGGTGGTCTGTGGTCAACAATGTGGACCAGTGGACCTGGTCACAGAGCGGAAAGGACTGATTTTCTTGAAACACCGCCTTCAGTTTGCGGCGAAAAAAATACTGCGCATGGCGCTTCTTCTTCTGGGCGTCAGCGTGGTCACATTTCTTCTCATGAGCGCTTCCCCCCTGGACCCGCTGCAGACAAATGTGGGGCAGGTGGCTCTTGGCACCATGAGCCAGGAGCAGGTGGAGCATCTGGAAGCATACTGGGGCGTGGACACGCCTCCCCTGGAGAGATACGCGGGATGGCTGACGGATCTGCTCCACGGGGATATGGGAACCTCCCTTCTCTACCGCCAGCCTGTGACCACGGTGATCTGGCAGAGGCTTTCCAGCTCCCTGCTCCTGCTTCTTACAGCCTGGATCCTGTCCGGGGTGCTGGGGCTTCTGATGGGAATGGCAGCCGGGGCCTGCCGGGGACGGTGGCCGGATAAGCTGATCCGGGGCTGGTGCCTTCTCATCTCCAGTACCCCGGCTTTCTGGCTGGCCATCCTTCTGCTGCTTGTGTTTTCCGTATGGCTGGGCTGGCTGCCTGTGGGGCTCTCCGTGCCGGTAGGGATGGAGAGCGGCATGGTCTCTGTGGCAGACCGTCTGCAGCACGCCATCCTGCCGGCGCTGACATTGAGTATCACAGGGGTGGCTAACATGGCCCTCCACACAAGGGAGAAGATGATCAACGTGCTGGAGTCGGACTATGTGCTCTTTGCAAAGGCAAGAGGAGAATCCATGAAGTCTGTGGTGTGGAGACATGGCCTTAGGGGCGTGGCCCTGCCTGCCATCACGCTGCAGGCGGGCTCTGTCAGTGAGATCATCGGGGGCTCCGTCCTGGTGGAGCAGGTGTTCTCCTACCCGGGACTTGGGCAGGCCGCGGTGACGGCAGGGCTTGGCAGCGATCTTCCCCTGCTGATGAGCATCACCCTTATCACCTCCGCCATTGTATTCGGGGGAAATCTGGCTGCGGATCTTCTCTACGGCGTGGTGGATCCCAAGATACGAAGGAGGACTGCAAAATGACGGAAAAATCAAGAAGCCGCTTCTCTCTGAACCGCAGGCAGAGCACCCTCCTTTTCCTGCTTGTGTCCCTGGTGATCCTGGCCGGCATCACGGTGGCAGGGGTTCTCCTGGAGGAGCAGGCCGCGGTGACAGATTTTACAAGGACCAACCTGGCTCCGGGGCGGGCGTTCTGGTTCGGGACAGACTGGATGGGCCGGGATATGTTTATAAGGACCATTGCAGGTCTCTCCTTAAGTATCCGGATCGGTGTTCTGACAGCGGCTGTCAGCGCGGCGGCGGCCCTGGTGCTGGGGACGGCGGCGGCCACTCTGGGGAGGCGGGCGGACAGCGTCATATCCTGGTGCATTGACCTGGTCATGGGCATCCCCCACATCCTTCTTGTGATGCTGATCTCCATCGCCTGCGGACGTGGATTTGCCGGGGTGGTGGCAGGTGTGTCCTTAAGCCACTGGCCTTCCCTTGCCCGGGTGATCCGGGGGGAGGTGCTGCAGCTTCGGAACGCCCCTTACATCCTTGTGGTGGAGAAGCTGGGGGTGTCAAAACTGCAGATCGCAGGCCGGCATATGCTGCCTCACCTGTTCCCCCAGTTTCTCACCGGGCTGATCCTTCTGTTCCCTCATGCCATCCTTCACGAGGCCAGCGTCACGTTCCTGGGCTTCGGGCTGTCCTCTGAGCAGCCGGCCATCGGCGTGATCCTGTCGGAGAGCATGCAGTATCTGACCACGGGGCGGTGGTGGCTGGCCCTCTTTCCGGGACTATCCCTTGTGCTGGTGGTGGGGCTTTTCGCCCTGCTGGGAGAGCGGGTGCGGTATCTGCTGGACCCGTCCAGCGTCCATGAGTAGACAGGGGGAATGATGATGGAGAAAGAAAAGAACAGAGAAACCATACTGGACATCCGGCATGTGTCCATCTATTTTACCCGGTATGAGCGGGGGATCAGAAGAAGAAAGCTGCCTGTGATCCGGGATCTGGATCTGCGCGTACACCCCGGGGAAGTGGTGGCGGTGGTGGGAGCCAGCGGATCCGGGAAAAGCCTTCTGGCCCACGGGATCCTGGGCATCCTGCCCTACAACAGCCGGATGGAAGGCGAGATGTTCTACCGGGGAGAACCGCTGACAAAAGAGCGGGCAGAAAAGCTGCGGGGAAGGCAGATCGCCCTTATCCCCCAGGGCGTCACCTACCTGGATCCCCTTATGAAGGTGGGAGAGCAGATCTGCCGGGGAAGAAAGGATGAAGAGACAGTAAGGCGGTGCCGGGAGGTGCTGGACCGGTACGGTCTGGGGCCGGAGACGGAAGGGCTTTATCCTTTTGAGCTTTCCGGCGGCATGGCCCGCCGGGTGCTGATTGCCTCCGCTGTCATGGATAAGCCGGATCTCATCATTGCGGATGAACCTACTCCGGGACTGGACGTGGGGGCCGCCAGGCGGATCCTGGGACATTTCCGGGAGCTGGCCCGGGGCGGAGCAGGGGTGCTTTTTATCACCCATGATCTGGGGCTGGCGCTGACCATTGCGGACCGGGTGGCCGTGTTCTACGCCGGGGAGACCATTGAGGAGGCCCTGGCGGCAGACTTTGAGGATCCGGACCGGCTCCGCCATCCTTTTACAAAGGCCCTGTTTCGGGCCATGCCTGCCCACGGGTTTGCTCCTATCCAGGGAAGCCAGCCCTACCCGGGCACGGTTTCTTCTGGCTGTCCCTTTGCGGGGCAGTGCCAGGCCTGCCAGGAAGCGTGTGTGAGCACGGAGCATATTCCTGTGCGGCAGATCCGGGGCGGCCTGGTGCGCTGCCTGTATCCGGAGGAGGGAAATGTATGACGCTGGAAGCAAGAAATGTGACGTTCTATTATAAAGGAAAAAAGAAAGCCCCTGTGCTGGACCAGTTCAGCCTGTCCGTCTCCTCCGGGGAGCGGGTGGGACTGAAGGCCCCCAGCGGGCGGGGCAAGACGACCCTTTGCAGGCTGCTGGCAGGGTATGAGAAGCCGATGAAAGGGGAGATCCTTCTGGATGGGAAGCCCCTGGGATCCTACAGGGGAGCCTGCCCGGTGCAGATGGTCTGGCAGCATCCGGAGACCGTGGTGGATCCCCTTTTGCGGCTGGGGACAACCCTTGATGAGGCAGGGCAGGTGGAGGAGAGACTGAAAAGGGAACTCCACATAGAAGAGGGCTGGCTGGAGCGGTTTCCGTCAGAGCTGTCCGGCGGGGAACTGCAGCGGTTCTGCCTGGCAAGAGCCCTTCATCCGGGGGTAAAGTTCCTCCTCTGCGACGAGATCTCTGCCATGCTGGATCTGGTGACCCAGGCCCAGATCTGGCAGTTCCTCCTTGCGGAGGCGAAGAGACGCTCCCTGGGACTGCTGGTGGTGAGCCATGACGACAGCCTGCTGGAGCAGGTGTGCACCCGGGTGGTGGATCTGCCCTTCCCGTCCTGGCGTATTTATTAAGAGTGCCGGGGAACCGGGGCCGGAAGTGATCAGAAGTATCTCAGCAGGAGAAGACCGGCAGCGCTGGCAGCTCCCGCTATGACAAGAGAGAGGTTCTGGCCGGCCAGGGTCAGCAGAAACGGGCACAGGATGGAGGCCAGACCGTAGCCGATCATGACCGCGCCGTAGTTGGTGCCCTGGTGCCGGGTGCCGAAGTGGTCTGACACCACCACCGGGAAGATGCTGACCACGCCGCCGTACACAAGGCAGACAGCCGAGGCAAGCAGGACGAAGAGAAGGCCGGTGGCCCGGGTAAGCCCAAGGACGGAGACGGCGGCTAGAAGATAGAGGGCGAAGAGCACTTTCCGGCGGCCTGTCCGGTCTGACAGCCAGGGCAGAGCAAAGCGGCCGATGATGTTGGCCACGGAGGCAGCCATGACGGCGGCCAGTGCCTGCCCGGAAGTAAGGCCTCTCTCCATGCCCAGGGATTTCATGACAGGATTGACCAGCACGTAGGCCGGGACAGCCAGAGCCATGGCAAGGCTGATGATATAGAAGGTCTTTGTGCGCATCATCTGGCCGGGGGTGTACTGTCTGCCAGGCATGTTCGCAGAAGACTCCTGTTCCGGGACAGAAGGAGAGACGTCCCCGACAGCGTCAGAGGCAGGTTCTGTGACAAAGAAGCCGCCCAGACTTAAGACGGCGTAGATCAAAGTGACAAGAAGCATGGCCGTCCGGTAGCCGAAGGAGGAGAGGAACCAGTCGCACAAGGGGTTCATAAGAATGCCGGAGAGCCCCACCATGCCGATGGTGATGCCGGAGACCATGCCCCGGCGGTCCGGGAACCAGGCCTGGGGAACAGCCGTCAGCATACTGAAGGCGCAGCCGGAACCCAGTCCCCCCAGAGCTCCGTAGCCAAGATCGATGAGCCAGGGCATGGAGCGGGGAGCCATGGCGGCCAGGAAAAAGCCGGCGCACATGACAAAGCTGCCAAGGAAGATGGTCTTCCTGGCTCCCATTTTGTGCTGCAGGCAGCCGCCCAGCATGTTGCCCACGGAGAAAATGCCGATGATGATGGTGAAGGGCTGGCTGGAGGCAGCCGTGGTAAGACCGTACTCCTCCTTCACGTAAGGCTGGAAGACAGTCCAGATATATGGATTTCCATGGACAAAATTGACGATAGTGGCCGCGGTCAGCACAAGATAGCGGTTCCGGATATTTTTCATCTGATTTCTCCTCTTTTCCGGGGGTCTTTTTTTCATTATACTCTGAAATATTTCCTTCGTACAGACAAATCAAAAGGCGTAGCAGGACTATCGCGCTGCAGTCACCGGAAAAGAGAACGCTGCCCCTTGTCATTTCAGCAATGGGTTCATCTTATACGCCGGATTATGGTATGATGATGGTGGCCGTTCTGATCATGACCATCCCCACGGCACTGATCTTCTTCTTCATGCAGAAGCAGTTTGTGGCCGGAATGACAGGATCTGTGAAGGGCTAACTTAGGAGAGGAGCAATAAAGTTATGACAGCAAAAGAGGCAAAGACTTCCTGGCTTGCAGATCCGGAAGTGTTCGCAGTAAACCGGGTGGAAGCGCACTCGGATCATCTGTACTATGAAAAGGAAGAAGAGATCGCTCTGGCGGGGGATATGCCCCTCAGACAGAGCTTGAACGGGACATGGTATTTTTCCTATGCCATCTGTCCCGATATGAGGATCAAGGATTTTTACAGGGAGGATTTTGACTGCCGCAGCTTTGATCATATCCAGGTGCCGGGGCATATCCAGACCCAGGGCTATGACAGGAACCAGTACATCAACACCATGTATCCCTGGGACGGGCAGGAGGAGATGCGCCCGCCCCAGGTGTCACAGCGGTACAATCCGGTGGGAAGCTATGTGAAATACTTCCATGTGGACGAACATTTAAAAGGAAAGCAGACGTTTCTTTCCTTCCAGGGTGTGGAGACGGCCTTCTATGTGTGGGTAAACGGCGCCTTTGCCGGGTACAGCGAGGACAGCTTCACACCGGCGGAATTTGACATTACCGGCTATCTGAAAGAGGGAGAGAACAAGCTGGCTGTGGAGGTGTACAAAAGAAGCAGCGCAAGCTGGCTGGAGGACCAGGATTTCTTCCGCTTTTCCGGCATCTTTCGGGACGTGTATCTCTACGCTGTGCCAAAGATGCATGTGAGGGATCTCTTTGTGAAGGCAGAGCTGGACGACACGTACACAGAAGGCTGCCTGCGGGTGGATATGAAGCTGGCAGGGGAGCCGGGGGGCAGAGTGTCTCTTAAGCTGTGTGACAGAGAGGGAAATAAGGTGGCCGAAGCCTCCTGCCAGGCGGACAGGGAAGTTTCTCTTGCGTGCGGCGCAGGAAAGGTGAGATGCTGGAGCGCCGAGGACCCTTACCTGTATACACTGTACATTTACCTGGAAGACCAGGAAGGAAATGTGGCCGAGGTGGTTCCCGAAGAGGTGGGCTTCCGGAGATTTGAGATGATTGACAAAGTCATGTGTCTCAACGGAAAGCGGATCCTTTTCCGGGGTGTGAACCGCCACGAATTCAATGCCAGAAGAGGACGCGCCGTGACAGAAGAAGATATGCTGTGGGATATCCGCTTTATGAAGCGGCACAATCTGAACGCAGTGCGCACCTCCCATTATCCAAACCAGACGCTGTGGTACCGCCTGTGCGACAGGTACGGCATCTATCTCATCGACGAGACCAATCTGGAGAGCCACGGATCCTGGCAGAAACTGGGCCAGTGCGAACCGTCCTGGAACGTGCCGGGAGATAAGGAAGAGTGGAAAGCCTGCGTCCTGGACCGGGCAAACTCCATGTTCCAGAGAGATAAGAACCATCCCAGCGTGCTGATCTGGTCCTGTGGAAATGAGTCTTACGCAGGCACCTGTATTGAGGCCATGTCGGATTTCTTCCACAGGGAGGATCCGGGCAGGCTGGTGCACTACGAGGGCGTGTTCTGGAACAGGGCCTTTGACCATATCAGCGATATGGAAAGCCGCATGTACGCAAAGCCCCAGGAGATACGGGAATATCTGGAAAAGGATCCGAAGAAGCCCTATATAAGCTGCGAGTACATGCACGCCATGGGCAACTCCTGCGGCGGCATGAAGCTGTACACAGACCTGGAGAGGGAGTTCGATCTGTACCAGGGAGGATTTATCTGGGATTACATCGACCAGTCCCTGTACAGGATCAACGAGCAGGGGGAGGAAGTGCTGACCTACGGTGGCGACCACGACGACCGGGCTACGGACTATGAGTTCTGCGGAAACGGCATTGTGTTCGCGGACAGGAAAGAGTCTCCCAAGGCCCAGGAAGTGAAAGCGCTCTATTCCAATGTAAAACTGACGCCCACTGAAGAAGGCGTCACTGTGCGCAACGAGAACCTGTTTATCACCACAGGCGGATATACATTCAGATACCGTCTGCTAAGAGACGGCGTCTGCATATTTGAAAAGACCCGCAGCGATATTGCTATCCCTGCCCGGAGCGAAGCTTTCGTGGAGCTGGATTACCCGGATGCGAAAGAGCCAGGGGAGTATATCTTTGAAGTGCAGATGCTTCTTTCAGAAGACACACTGTGGGCCAAGGCAGGCTATGAGATCTGCTTTGGCCAGCATGTGAAAAAAGTGGAAGAAGAAAAGAAAGAGAAAAAAGTTTCCATGGAGATCATACACGGCGATGTGAATATCGGCGTAAGAGGCGAAGGATTTACTGTCATGTTCTCCAAAGCGGAAGGGGGCATCGCCTCCCTGTGCTACGACGGGAAGGAATATATCACAAGAACGCCGAAACTGACATACTGGCGGGCCCTCACGGACAATGACAGGGGCGCGAAGCTTGGATCTGCCTGTGCTCCGTGGATGACGGCGGGGCTGTTCCCGAAACTTACCGGCGGGGATATGCAGGAGGAGAAGGACAAAGTAAGTATTACCTTTGAGTACACTCTGCCTGTAGTGCCTGTGACAAAAAGCTTTGTCACCTACACCGTGACAGGGGACGGCGTGATCCACGTCCACCTTCTTTACAGAGGGGAAAAGGGACTGCCCCATCTTCCGGCTTTTGGTATGGACTTCCGTCTCAAAGAGAGGTATCATAATGTAAGATATTATGGATATGGACCGGAGGAAAATTACATTGACCGCAGGGAGGGCGCGAAGCTGGGCGTCTACGAAAGTACCGCGGCGGACAATGTATCGCCCTATCTTGTGCCCCAGGAATGCGGCAATCACACAGGGGTCAGATGGGTGGAAGTGACAGACGACGAAGGGGCGGGCCTTCGCTTCCAGGCGGAGGAAGGATCCTTTGAAAACAGTGTGCTGCCCTGGAGCGCTTATGAGCTGGAGGCTGCCACCCACCAGGAAGAGCTGCCGCCTGTGCACTACACATGGGTGCGGATACTGGCAGCCCAGATGGGCGTGGGAGGAGACGACAGCTGGGGAGCTCCTGTACATGATCAGTTCCTTATTTCCTCTGACAGTAATCTGGAGCTGCGTTTTGCCATCAGAAAATCTTAGAGGAGTGAGCCGGGGCGCGTGCTTAAATTGTAGACATTGAAGACGACGGCGTCGGCATGACCACGGAAAAGCTCATGGATATCCGGGGAAAAAACGGGCAGAAGACAGAGCATTTCACAGGCATCGGGGTCAACAATGTGGACAACCGGATCAAGATGATCTACGGGATGGACTACGGCATCAATATTGTCAGCCAGGAGAACGAGGGAACGAAGATCACCATCTTATTGCCTTTGAGAGACTAAAAAACCGGAGGAGTTTTGTATGGAAGACGCACATGTATTGCAGTTAAAAAACAGAAAATTTTCAGATCTGTATCTTTGCTTCTGCGGCTACGCCCAGTGCCTGCCCCTGCACAGCTTCGGCCCTGCGGTCAGACCCAATTATATTCTTCACTATATCATAAAAGGGAAGGGCCGGTTCACGGTGGGAAATGAGGAGTACCGGCTCCGCGGGGGACAGGGCTTTCTCATTGAGCCGGAAGTACTGACATTTTACGAGGCGGATAAAGAAGATCCCTGGACATATGTGTGGATCGGATTTTCCGGGGAGCGGGCAGGAGAGCACCTTCGGGATCTGGGCCTTGGCAGCGGACACCCTGTCTACCAGTGTTCCAGCGGAGAGAAGCTGGAGAAGATTGTCCAGACTATGCTGGAGAACAAGAATTACACAGTGGCAAACGAGTATCTGCTGGAAGGGCTGCTATATCAGTTTTTCTCTGTGCTGGCAGAAAATATAGAGATCGGGGAGGGGCGGAGGGAAAAAGATGACAACCTCTATATCCGCAAGGCGGTGGAGTATATCCAGAACCACTATTCCTACCCGGTGCAGGTGGGGGAGATCGCCGACTATGTGGGCATCAACAGGAGCTATCTCTGCACCCTCTTTAAAGAACATCTTCACTTGTCGCCCAAAGAGTATCTGACCAGCTTCCGCATCACAAGGGCCGCCCAGCTTCTGGAGATCACGGAACTGTCCATAGAGAGCGTGGCCATGTCCTGCGGCTACCAGGATGCGCTGGGATTTTCCAAGATCTTCAAGGCCAGGATGGGGGTGACGCCCTCTGCCTACAGAAAGAAAAACGAAGAGCGTCAGTTAACATTCTGACTGTTTTTTATCACGTAATAACCTGTTGCAGGAGCTCCCTTTTATATATAATGGTGGGAGCAGTAAAGCGAAGAGACAAAAGACTTTTCAGACAGGAGGCAGAAGAGAGATGAGTATGGTATGGAGAGAAGAGAACAGGACATTTCATCTTTATAATGAAGAGATCAGTTATATTATGCAGGTGCTTCCCAGCGGACATCTGGGACAGCTCTATTTTGGGAAAAGGGTACATGACAGGGAGGATTTTTCCTATCTGCTGGAGAGCCTGCCAAGGCCCATGGCGTCCTGCGTGTTTGAAGGCAACAAGGCGTTTTCACTTGAACATATCAAGCAGGAGTATCCTTCTTACGGAACAGGGGATTACCGCGCCCCGGCTGTGGAGGTTCTGCAGGAGAGCGGAAGCAGGATCTCGGATTTTATTTATAAAGAACACAGGGTAAGGAAAGGAAAGCCATCTCTGGAAGGACTTCCGGCCACCTACACGGAGGCTGACGATGAGGCGGAGACACTGACTGTGGCGCTGGAGGATGGGATGACAGGGCTTGGCCTGGAGCTGTCCTACACCATCTTTGCAAAAGGAGGGATCATTGCCCGAAGCGTCAGATTTGTGAACAGGGGGGAGAAGGATCTGCATCTGACGACAGCCATGAGCCTTTGCATGGATCTGCCGGACCACGACTACGAGTGGATGCAGTTCTCCGGCGCCTGGGCAAGAGAGAGACACACCCGGGTGAGAAAGCTGGAATACGGTGTGCAGTCGGTGGGCAGCAGAAGAGGACACTCCTCCCACGAGCATAATCCATTTGTCATACTGAAGCGTCCCCATGCGGATGAATTCCAGGGGGAGGCCATAGGCTTCAGCCTTGTGTACAGCGGCAATTTCCTGGCCCAGGCGGAAGTGGGGGCCCACGACACCACAAGAGTGCTTCTGGGGATCCACCCGGACGGCTTTGACTGGAAGCTGGAGTCCGGGAAGACTTTCCAGACACCGGAGGCGGTGATGGTCTACACGGACCGGGGGCTTAACGATCTGAGCCAGACCTTCCACCGGCTGTATCAGAAAAGGCTGGCCAGGGGATACTGGAGGGACCGGGAGCGCCCCATCCTTATCAACAACTGGGAAGCCACCTACTTTGACTTTACAGAGGAGAAGATCCTGGAGATTGCCGGAAAGGCAAAGGCGTGCGGCGTGGAGATGTTCGTCCTGGACGACGGCTGGTTCGGCGCGCGGTGCAGCGACCGGGCAGGTCTTGGTGACTGGACACCCAACACAGAAAGGCTGCCGGAGGGGATCACGGGCCTGGCGCAGAAGATCGAGGATATGGGAATGAAGTTCGGTCTCTGGTTTGAGCCGGAGATGGTGAACAAGGACTCAGATCTCTACCGGGCCCACCCGGACTGGATCCTCCATGTGCCGGGAAGAGCCACTTCTCACGGCAGATACCAGTATGTGCTGGATTTCTCCCGGGAAGAAGTGGTGGACTGCATTTACAATATGATGAGAAAGATCCTGTCAGAGGCAAAGATTTCCTATATTAAATGGGACATGAACCGGAGCATTACAGAGTGCTTTTCTGTGGCGCTTCCGGCGGACCGGCAGGGGGAAGTGTTCCACCGGTATATTCTCGGCGTGTACAGCCTGTACGAAAGGCTGACAAGGGAGTTCCCCCATGTTCTTTTCGAGTCCTGTGCAAGCGGCGGGGCCAGGTTTGACCCAGGCATGCTGTACTACGCGCCCCAGGCATGGACAAGCGATGACACAGATGCGGTGGAGAGACTGAAGATCCAGTACGGCAGCTCCTACTGCTATCCGGTGAGCAGCATGGGCAGTCATGTGTCCACCATCCCCAATCACCAGACAGGCAGGACGGCGCCCCTTCACACAAGAGCCAATGTGGCCTTTTTCGGAACATTTGGCTACGAGCTGGATCTGAATACGCTGACGGATGAGGAGCAGGAGGCGGTGAAGGAACAGATCCGCTTTATGAAAAAATACAGACGGCTTCTCCAGTTCGGTACCTTCTACAGGCTGGAAAGTCCTTTTGAGGGAAATGTCACCGCCTGGATGGCGGTAAGCCCGGACAAAAAGGAGGCTGTGGCAGGCTGGTACAGGACGCTCTCCGGCGCCAACCTGGCTTACACAAGGCTTCCGCTCAAAGGGCTGGACCCGGAGACGAGATATGAGATCCAGGTGAGAAAAGAGACAGAGAAACCGTACGGAAGCTTTTACGGCGATGAGCTGATGAACATCGGCCTTATCACGACAGACGGAACTGCCGGGGAGGTGACAGACCGGGAGCAGGCGCCCCAGGACTTTGACTCCAGGCTGTTCCTTTTGAAGGCGGAGGAGTAAAATTTGAAAAAGGAAGTATTCCCCATTGTTTTGTGGATTACTTCCTTTTTTGATGTTACTTTTTCAAAAATTCAGTCGGCGTGATCGCCGGAACAGAGGAACCGGCAAAATCTTTGATATTCCTTGTGAGAATATAGCTTGCACCGTTCCGCTCCGCCACAGCGTCTACAACGGCATCTTCAAAGTCGGGCATAGAGCGCATGAGTGCGGTATGAATATCTACACTCTGTACATCAGCAAATGTGACAAGTTGAGAAAGCTGTTCAATCCGATCCTTTGCCTTTTGAGCGGATTGAAACGCTTTGCGGAGTATATAGAAAATATCTGTGGCAGCAGATGCGGAGATGAGACATTCCACATCATTTTCTATGGCCTTGCGGAACGCCTGGTAGGAGTCTGCGAAAAACGGTTCTCGTCTTTGGATAATATCCATAATGACATTGGTATCAATCAGTATTCTCATTGTCTGGCCAACCGCTCCTCTCGTATAGTATCTTCATCCATTGTCTGACTTTCTGGAATAATTCCCACAAGATCATCAAGAAGAGCCAGTTTATTGACAGCGGGGCTTGTAAGGCGGGCAATATTTTTGCCGTTCTTGGTAATAAAAATATCCTGGGACGCTGCTATTTCCAGATATTTTCCAAGGTTGGTTTTAAATTCGGTTGCAGTAATGATCATACAAATTCCTCCCTTCGAGGTGTGGTTTATATATTGTTATTATACACAAATCATACGAAAATATCAATACAATATCGTGCGATATAAAATGTTCGATATAGGGAGGATGTTTAAGGATCAACTACTCCATTTTCTCCTGCTGTTCGTACCGCCACGCTCTGGGGGATACGCCGTACACGTTTTTAAATGCCCTTGAGAAATGCAGCTGGTTCGGATAGCCCACCGCGTTTCCGATGTCCGCAATAGACAGGGACGTCATCTTCAGAAGTTCCCCCGCCTTGGACATGCGGTAGGAGATCAAAAACTCCTGGGGAGATATCCCTACGGTGTCCCGGAAGATCTTTCCAAAGTAGCTCCGGTTCAGATTACAGAAAGCGGCAATGTCCTCCACTGAGATATCATTCTGGAAATTCTGCTCAATGAAAGAGAGGGCTTCCTTAATATAGAAGTCCCGCATCCTGTTCCCCTGGGTCTGGATGGGGGAGGAGTTGGACTTTGCCAGATAGTCCAGAAAGAGGTACAGATGGCCGATCAGATGTAAGGGGGACTCCTGGGAATGGTTGGCGATGTAGAGCATCTCATCCGTCATCTGTTGTGCAATGTCTTTGTGCCGGGGCCGGTAGATGGGTGTGTTCATGGTGAGCCCGGCAGTCTCGATGAACTCCTTTACTTTCAGCCCGTCAAATTCAAGCCAGGTGTACTCCCAGGGGAGTTCGCTGTCAGCGATGTAAGTGCAGATCTGGTGCGGGAAGAGCATAAATCCCTGGCCGCTCTTGACGTTGTACGTGACGGACTCCCGGCGGGAGTTTTCCGCGGTCAGAGTGCCGGTCCCGGATATGACATAGTGGAACAGATAGTGGTTCCTGGCAGCAGGCCCGAAGGAGTGGGCCGGGTCACACTGTTCCCACCCATACTGGTAAAGCCCCAGGTCTATAAAGTTCTCGCTTGGAAAGATGGAGTACAGTACATTGCTCATACATTCACCTCCTGCAGCATTTTTTCGGTATCTTTCGTATCTGACATCATTATATACCAAAATGCTAGATGACATCAATATATAGGGCGAAAACAAGTATAAAGGCATAAAACAAAAAAAACAGCGGTATTTATAGACGCATATTGATATGTTAAAATGAAGCTACCGTAAAAAAGAAAGCATAAAGGAAGAAAGGAGATATGAAAATGAGAGGAAAAAGTGCAAGATATCTCAGTGCGGCGCTGGTCCTGGTCATGACCGGCGGGCTGATGCTGTCGGGCTGCTCGGGAAGCGGCGAGTCCAGCGGGAAGACTGAGATCGAGATCCTGCAGTACAAGCCGGAGGCGGCTACCTACTTTGACCAGGTGGAAGAACAGTTCAATGCCACCCACGACGATATCCATCTGACCATCGACTCCCCTAACGATGCGTCTACCATCATGAGGACAAGGTTTATCCGGGAAGACTACCCGGATATCATCGGTATCGGCGGTGATATCAACTATTCATACTATGTGGATGCGGAGATCCTGGCTGATGTGTCTGACTACGAAGGCATGCAGAACATCAAGGAGTCCTACATAGACATTGCGGAAGCCCTGGAGATCGTTCCCACAGACGGTACCTACATCGTGCCCTATGTGGCCAATGCGGCAGGCATTCTCTACAACAGGGATATGTTTGAGGAGCACGGCTGGGAGATCCCCACTAACTGGGACGAGCTGATGAGCCTGTGCGAGGAGATAGAGGCGGAGGGCATCCTTCCCTTCTACTTCGGCTTCCGTGACACCTGGACATGTCTGGCGCCCTGGAACGGCATTGCGGTGGACTTAGCTCCCGCTGACCTGTGCAAGCAGGTGAACAGAGGAGAGGCGAACTTTACAGAAGGCTACGCAGAGGCTGCTGAGAAATATATCCAGCTTATGGAGTACGGCCCGGAGGACCCGGTGGCATACGGCTACAACGACGCATGTACAGCCTTTGCAAGAGGCGAGTCCGCCATGTACCCCATCGGAAGCTATGCGGTTCCCCAGATCCTTTCTGTCAATCCGGATATGAACATTGACTCCTTCGTTATGCCTGCCAGCGACTCTTCAGACGGCAACACGCTGAACTCCGGTATCGACCTTGGCTTCTGCGTGACAGCGGACTGCCCCAACAAGGAGGCTGCCTATGAAGTCCTTGACTTCCTGCTGGAGGATGAGAACATCCAGGCCTATGTGGATGACCAGAATGCCATTCCCTGCCGCGAGGGAGACTTTGAGCTGGCCCCCTACGTGGACGGCATGACCGAGTACATAGAGTCCGGCAACATGACCGACTACCAGGACCACTACTATCCGTCGGAGATGGCTGCGGACGCGATCCTTCAGACCTATGTGATCGACAAGGATACAGACGCCTTCCTGGCACGATTCGATAAGGACTGGCAGCGGTACAACCGCGACATCATCCGCGAAGTACAGGAGTACGAAGAAAACGGCGGCAATGAGTAGTAGGAAAGGAGTGGGGATACAATGAAAAATGAGAGAAAACGCACCTTCCTGTTGATAACGATACCGATCCTGGCATTATTTGTGTGCTTTAACACCATCCCTCTGATCCGGGGCGTTATCTACAGCTTCACGAACTTTAAAGGCTTTGGGACCTACGACTGGGTAGGCCTTCGGAATTACATGGACCTGTTCACGGACTCACGTGTGGGCGGCTCCTACCTGTTTACATTTAAGCTGGCCATCTGTGCCACCATCATCACCAATGTGATCAGTCTGATCCTGGCCCTGGGGCTGAACAGCAAGATCCGGGCAAAAGGATTTTTCCGGGCAGCCTACTTCCTGCCAAACGTGCTTGGCGCCCTGGTAGTGGGCTACGTGTTCCAGTACCTGTTCACTTACATCCTTCCGGCTCTCGGCGAGATGATCGGAAGCGAGACCTTGAGCTCCAGCCTTCTCTCCAACGAGAGCACGGCCTGGTTTGCCATCGTCATCGTGTGCTGCTGGCAGAATATAGCCATGAACACCATCATCTACATTTCCGGTCTGCAGACCGTGCCGGAGGATGTGTACGAGGCAGGCTCCCTGGACGGAGCTACGGGATGGAAGCAGTTCAGACATCTGACCTTCCCGCTGATCATCCCCTTCTTCACCATCAACATGGTGCTGTGCGTGAAGAACTTCCTCATGGTATTTGACCAGATCATGGCCATGACACAGGGAGGACCTGCACAGAGCACAGAGTCCATTTCATTCTTGATCTACAACAATGGTATGAAGGGCGGAAGCTTCGGTTACCAGAGCGCTAACGCCGTCATCTTCTTCATCGTGATCGTGGCTATCTCCGCGGCACAGATGAGCATCTCCAGCAGGAAGGAGGAGCAGTTATAATGAATAAAAAAGTAGATAAAGTCAAGACAAACTGGCCGGTCGTGGTCCTTCTCATCCTGGGACTGAGCACCATCGTGTTCCCGCTGTACATGGCTGTCGTGATTGCATTTAAGCAGCCCTCTGAGATGACCAACAGCATCTCCGGCATCCTCTCCCTCCCGGAGAGCTGGAGTCTTTCCAACTTTGCCCAGGCCATGGAGGTGACAGACTTCTGGAGATCCCTTGGAAACAGTGTCCTCATCACAGTTGTGACCGTGGTGCTTTCCATCGTGCTCCACTCTATGATGGGATACGCCATCGGCCGGAACCGCGCCCACAGCAAATTTTATAAATTCGTGTACCTCTTCATTGTAAGCGGTATGTTCGTACCTTTCGCTATCCTGATGATGCCTCTGGCAAAACAGACAGCGGAGCTGGGACTTGCAAACTGGGCTGGCGTTATCATCCTGTATGTGGTATTCTATATGCCTATGAACGTGCTCCTGTACTCGGGGTATCTGGTGAACATTCCCATTGCCCTTGAGGAAGCGGCCAGGGTGGACGGCGCCAGCACATGGCGCACCTACTGGAAGGTCATCTTCCCCATCATGAAGCCTATGCACGCTACAGTGGCCATCATCACAGCACTGGCTGTATGGAACGATGTGATGACACCACTTGTCATCATGTCCGGTACAGGACAGAACACACTGCCTCTGGCACAGCTGAATTTCCAGACGCAGTTTGGTACAAACTACAACCTGGCATTTGCATCTTATCTGCTGGCGCTGATCCCGATCCTTATCTTCTACGTGATCTGCCAGAAACAGATCATCAACGGTGTTGTAAATGGTGCTGTAAAATAAATACATTCAGATACACCATACAGATGGATGTATCTGCCGCAGAGCGGGTCTGTGTACCGGAAGGTATATGTACCCGCTCTTGCGGCACTTGATAACTTACAGAGCAGGAGAGACAAAATGAGCATTATTTATGATGAAAAGTATAAGACCATCACATTACACACAAGAAATACCACGTATCAGATGCAGATAGACCGGTACGGCTTCCTTCTGCACCTGTACTACGGAAAGACAGCGGAAGGGTGCATGGATTATCTGCTGACCTATTATGACCGGGGATTTTCAGGAAACCCCTATGAGGCGGACACGGACAGGACCTACTCTATGGACGCGCTGCCCCAGGAGTTCCCGTCCCTGGGAACCGGGGACTACCGCACGCCGGCCTGCATCATCAAAAACACGGACCGTACTTATGCCAGTGATTTCCGGTATGTGAGCCATACCATCAAAGAAGGAAAGTACTCCCTTCCCGGCCTTCCGGCTGTGTACGCGGACACGGACGAGGCCCAGACCCTGGAGGTGGTGCTGGCAGATCCGGTGACAGGGGTGCAGGCGGTGCTTCTCTACGGCGTGCTGCCCCAGTATGATGTGATCACAAGAAGTGTGAAGATTGTCAATGCCAGCAAAGGGCATATCTCTGTCAAGAAGCTGGCGCCGGCCTGCCTGGACCTTGTGGGCGGAGCGTATGATTTTATTACATTTTACGGCCGCCATGCCATGGAGAGAAACTGCCAGCGGATGCCTGTGGGACACGGCGTGGCAAAGATCGGAAGCCTTCGGGGAACTTCCAGCCACCAGTACAACCCGGCGGTGATCCTGGCGGAGCATGACGCCACGGAAGACGCAGGAAGCTGCTACGCTATGACGTTCGTCTACAGCGGGGGATTTCAGAGTGAGGCAGGACAGGACCAGTATTACCAGACCCGTCTGCTCATGGGAATGAGCGAGGAGCAGCTTGCCTACCCGCTGAACCCGGGAGAGCAGTTCCAGTCTCCGGAGGTGATCTTAAGCTACTCCTCCGAAGGGCTTTCAAAGCTGTCCCAGAATATGCACCGCTGTATCCGTTCCCATCTGTGCAGAGGAAAATATAAAGAGACTGTGCGTCCTATTCTTCTCAACAGCTGGGAGGCCTCCTACTTTGACTTTACAGGGGACAGCCTTTTTGCGCTGGCGCAGCAGGCGGCGGACTTAGGGATCGAGATGTTCGTCCTGGACGACGGCTGGTTTGGAAAGAGAGACACCGACATGCGGGGCCTGGGAGACTGGGTTGTCAACGAGGAAAAGCTGGGCTGCACGCTTGGGGAACTCATCGAAAAGATCAACGGCATGGGACTGAAATTCGGTATCTGGATCGAGCCGGAGATGGTCAACGAGGACAGCGACCTCTACCGGGAGCATCCGGACTGGGCATTCGTCATACCGGGACGCCGGCCCAACCGCTCCAGGTATCAGCTTGTCCTGGATTTCTCCAGAAAAGAAGTGGTGGATTACATCTACGAGAAGATCTGCGCTGTCCTGGACCAGGGCAATGTGGAATATGTGAAATGGGATATGAACCGGAGCCTTGCGGACATCTATTCCGCCACGGCGGACAGCCAGGGGCGGGTGCTCCACGACTATGTGCTGGGACTCTATGATTTCCTGGAGAGGCTGGTGGACCGGTATCCGGATATTCTCATCGAGGGATGCAGCGGCGGCGGGGGACGCTTTGACGCGGGCATGCTGTACTATACTCCTCAGATCTGGTGCAGCGACAATACAGATCCCATTGACCGCCTGGAGATCCAGTACGGCACCTCCTTCATTTACCCGGCTTCCTCTGTGGGAGCCCATGTGTCCGCCTCGCCCAACCATCAGACAGGGCGTCTGACATCCATGAAGACCAGGGGCATGGTGGCCATGGCAGGCACCTTCGGCTATGAGCTGAACCTAAATGAACTGAGTGCGGAGGACAAAGAGGAGATCCGCCGTCAGATTGCGGAGTATAAAAAGTATGCGGCTCTTGTGCAGAGAGGAGACTACTACCGACTCACCAATCCCCAGACTGACAACCAGGGGGCCTGGGAGTTTGTGTCCGAAGACCGGAAGGAAGCTCTCGTGCAGGTAGTGGGCATCCGGAAACATGCCAACATGACTGTGGACTACATCAAAGTCAGAGGGCTGAAAGAGAACACCATGTACCGTGATACGGAGACCGGCATGCTGTACAACAGCACGGCCCTTCGGGAAGTGGGTGTGCCAAAGCCGGTGCTGGAAGGAGAGTACCAGGCGTACCAGTGGCATTTTGTATGTGAAGACTAAATAAATTACAATCGGGGGATAAGACAGATGGCAGGAAAAACAGCGAAGAAAAGAAAGCCCGCAGGAAAGGCGGCGGCCGACCGGATTTTTGCGGAGAGGCTTGGCCGGCATCACGATGAGCTGCGGTGGCTGTACATGGAGCTGTACGGCAACGACGATATGTTTGCCGAGCTCTGCGACCAGATGAAATGGTACTATGACCAGAGAAACGGCAAACTGAAGAAGCTGGACGCCCGCCGGGAGGCGGAAGGCGCATGGTACCGGAAGAGAGACATGCTGGGCATGATGATGTACATTGACAACTTTGCCGGAAATATAAGAGGGGTGGAGGAGAAACTCTCCTACCTGGAGAAGTGCCATGTGAATTACGTGCATCTGATGCCCTTCCTGGACTCCCCGAAAGGGAGATCAGACGGAGGCTACGCCGTGGCGGACTTCCGGAAAGTGAAGCCGGAGCTTGGGACCATGGAAGATCTGGCCCGCCTGGCGGAAAAATGCCATGAAAAAGGGATCAGCCTGTGCATGGATTTTGTCATGAACCACACCTCCGAGGATCACGAGTGGGCCAGGAAAGCCCGCCAGGGAGACGGGGAGTACATGAGCCGGTATTTCTTCTACGCCGACCCGGCTATCCCGCGGGAGTATGAGAAGACGGTGCCCCAGGTATTTCCCACCACAGCGCCGGGTAATTTTACCTATCTGCCGGAGATGGGACACTATGTGATGACGACGTTTTACCCCTACCAGTGGGATCTGAACTACAGCAACCCCAGGGTATTCAACGAGATGATGTACAATTTCCTCTATCTGGCCAACCAGGGCATGGACATCATCCGCATCGATGCAGTGCCCTATATCTGGAAGCAGCTTGGGACCAATTGCCGGAACCTGCCCCAGGTCCACACCATTGTCCGCATGATGCGCATGATCGGCGAGATCGTGTGTCCGGGGATCGTGCTCCTGGGAGAAGTGGTCATGGAGCCAAAAGAGGTGGCTCCCTATTTCGGCACAGTGGAGAAGCCGGAGTGCCACATGCTCTACAATGTGACCACCATGGCCACTACCTGGCATACGGTGGCTACAAGGGATATCCGCCTTCTTCGCAGGCAGATGGACGTGGTCTGCTCTCTCCCGAGAGAGTACACATTTCTCAACTACCTGCGGTGTCACGACGACATTGGCTGGGGGCTGGACTATGCCTCCCTGCGTGAGTGGGGCATGGAGGAAGTGTCTCACAAGAAATATCTGAATGACTATTTCCAGGGAAAGACAGAAGGAAGCGTAAGCCGGGGCGAACTGTACAACGAGGACCCGGTTACCGGGGACGCCAGATTCTGCGCCACCACAGCTTCCATGTGCGGTGTGGAGAGCGCGGGATTTGAACAGGACCAGGAGAAAATGGCCTGCGCCATCCGCAAGGATCTCATGCTCCACGCCTATATGTTTACCCAGTCCGGCATCCCCATGCTCTACAGCGGGGACGAGATCGGCCAGGTGAACGACTACACCTACAGGGAGGACCCGGACAAAGCGCCCGACTCCAGATATATCCACAGGGGAAAATTCTGCTGGGATCTGACAGAGCGCATCAAAGACGGGTCCAGCGTACAGGGTCGGATTTTCGCAGGACTGGAAGAGCTGGAGAAGATCCGAAGGACAGAAGCCGTGTTTGGCGCGGATGCAGAGGTGTACACAAAGGATTACAACGACAACTCCATCCTCTGGATCGTGCGCAGGGCTGGAGATGAGGAACTTCACGCTGTGTTTAATTTCAGCGATGAGGGACGCACCATCTGGATGCCGGAAAAAGCGCAGTACACAAACCTTGTGACAGGTGTCACGAAGGAAACGGAGACAGTGGAACTGTCCGGATGGGATTTCGTCTGGATGAAGAGATAGAAAACAGTGAAAAACAGCGCCCGCGGGAATTATATTTCCTGCGAGGCGCTGTTTTTGCAGTATAAGAGGGTGCTCTGCCCCCAGAAATTCATGGTCAGCTTTGTTTCTTTGCATGGACCGATTTCGTGTACTCCCTGGGGGTGCAGCCCATAAACTTGCGGAACAGTTTTGTGTAGTAGGAGGGGCTGGAGAACCCGCACTGCAGGGAGATGTCCGTGATGCTGTCCTTCCCCTGGACGAGAAGGGGGATGCTCTGCCGGATGCGGTAGTGGAGGAGGTAGTCAAAGAGAGGCTGGTTCATGTTCCGCTTGAACAGGCGGCAGCACTCGCTCTTGCACATGTTGACGCAGCCGGAGATATCCTCCAGAGAGATGTGTTCCATATAATGTCCGTGTATGAAGGTGACGATGCGGCGCAGCCGCTCCAGCTCCCGCACATCCCCGGAGGAGGGGCGTGCATCCAGGTCCAGGTGGTCAAAAAGCAGGATCCAGATCTGGTAGAGCTCCGTGAGGAGCCGCAGCTCGTAGGAGCGTGGCGGCTCCTGCCAGAGCTGCCGGATCGTGTCCAGATGGGAGAGGACCTCCCTCTCCCAGGGCACCTCCCTGGAGAAGGAGGCGGAGGGGAGAAGCGGGTTTTCTGTCACGGGCTGGATGAACTTGGTCTGCAGAAGGCTGGCCTCGTAGCCGTACAGAAGGGAAGGGTTGACGGTGACCGACAGATAGGTGCAGTCATGGCTATCCGCGTGGCGGCCTGTGTGCAGCATGTTGGCGTTGCAGAAGACGCCGTCCCCCTTTTTCAGGTGATAGGTGCGGTCATTGACCTGGTACAGGATTTCGCCCGTAAGGATCAGGGTAAACTCAATCTCCGGGTGCCAGTGGCAGGCAAAGCTGCCCATCTCGTAGGCGTCCAGCCGCTCGGGGCTGACAAGTACGGGGAAAGCGTAGTCCCCGTGGGATTTGATCTCCCTTCCGTCGCTGCGCAGTGTGATCTGCATGTTCCTTCCTCCTTATCTCTACAGGGATCTTGCGGTTTTTTTCAGCATTTTCTCGTGCATCACAAACATCAGAACAAGGATGACAAGCAGATAGAAAGGAAACAGGGAAATGCTGATGTGGTTTGCCATCAGTCCGAATACAGGCGGCATGAGGCAGGTGCCCACGTAGGCGGAAGCCATCTGGACGCCGATGAGGGCCTGGGACCGGTCTGCGCCGAAGCGCTCCGGCGTGGAGTGGATGACACAGGGGTACACAGGCGCACAGCCAAGTCCCACGATGATCAGCCCTGCCAGGGATGTATTTCCGCCCAGGGGCAGGAGGATAGTCAGCACGCCTGCAAGGATCAGGATCAGACCCAGGCGGATCATCCGGGTATCGTTAAAGCGCATGGTGAGAAAGCCGCTGGCTCCCCTTCCCACGGTGATGCCGATGTAGAAGAGGCTGGCGTAGAAAGCGGCGGTCTCGGAGGAGATGCCTTCGTGGAGCATAAGGTAGCTGGCTGCCCAGAGCCCTGCCGTCTGCTCCAGGGCGCAGTAGCAGAAGAAGGTCACCATGACCTCCTTTGCCCCGGGGATGGCGGCGATCTGCTTTAAGGACAAGGGCTTTGCCGGGGCGGTCTGTCCGGAGTCCTCCGGGGCATGTCCCCGGGAGGCCTCACTGTCCGTTCCGGTCTGCCGGTTCTTCCACAGAGGAAGGCTGAGGAGCAGGATGGCCGTGAGGATGACCTGCAGGATGCCGACATACCGGTAGCCGGTGTTCCAGGGGGCGCCGCCGGAGAGTACAAGGCCCATGATGTAGGGGCCTGCGGAGGCTCCCACACCCCACATGCAGTGGAGCCAGCTCATGTGTGTGCTGGAGTAGTGGAGAGCCACATAGTTGTTGAGGGCGGCGTCCACGCTGCCCGCACCCAGGCCGTAGGGAATGGCCCACAGGCACAGAAGGATGAAGGAGTGGCTGAAGGAGAAGCCGAACAGGGCGGCCGCTGTCATGGCCACACTGATAGCTGTCACCTTTCCGGGCCCCAGGCGCAGGGTCAGCCGGTCGCTCTGGAGGCTGGAGATGATGGTGCCTGCCGCGATGATTATGGAAATGATGCCGGCGTAGGACACCGGCACCTGGAATTCCTGGTACATGGAGGGCCAGGCGGACCCAAGGAGTCCGTCGGGAAGGCCCAGGCTTATAAATGCAAGGTAAATGATCGCTAAGAGCAGATGAAACATATGTCGATAGTCCTTTCCTGTGATCCCTCATATCTTACCCCGCCGTCTGCTGTCACGTCAATAGCGGACAGGTGGGAGGGATCCTCGCAGTCTTTTCCGTAGCCGTCATCATCGTAGAGTGTGTAGCAGCATGTATCCGCAGGGTAAGCGATGACATGCAGGCGGGATGCGTCCAGTTCTTCCACATTTTTTGCCGCCTCTGCCAGAGGAAGGAGATGGCCTTTGCGGACGAAGAAGATCAGTTCCTCTTCCGCCACAGGTACATAGTGGTGTCCGGCCGTCATTTTCTGACAGCGGAAATCCTCCGGCCCGGAGGTGGTCACGCAGAGCATGTCCTCCGGCAGGTAGACGTAGCGGCCTGCGGCATTCTGCTGATAGACGGGGGCCAGCATAAGACTCTCGCCAAGGAGGATCTGGTCCTCCACCTGGGCAGCTAAAGCGTCATCCGGGTAGGCGAAGGACAGGGGCTGAAAGAGCATGTCGTCGTTGAGAGCCGCTTTCATGTACTCGCTGTACAGGTAGGGCAGCAGGCAGTAGCGAAGCTTGATGATCTGTCCCAGCGCCTTTGCGTTTGAGAAGCGGTAAGCCTCCTGCTCCCTTGTGCCCATGGCGGAGTGGTTCCGCATGAGCGGGGTGAAGATGCCGAACTGGAGCCAGCGCATCACCAGATCCTCCGTGGTGTCCGCCCCGAAGCCTGCCAGGTCCGCCCCTGTGTAGAGGAAGCCGCACATGCTAAGGGAAGGCATCATTTTCACGTTCATGAGCAGATGGGACCACCAGGACAGGTTGTCTCCCTGCCAGATGCCGCCGTAGCGGTGCATGCCGATGTAGGAGGAGCGGGAGAACATAAGGATCCTCTTGTCCGGCTCCAGCTCCTCAAAAGCCTCCCCGGCTGCCCGGGTCATGTTGTAGCCGTACAGGTTGTGGACTTTGTCGTGGCGCACTCTGGGAAGGCCGCCGCCCGGCTGGTGGTAGAAGCTCCGGTAATCCTCCGGGTTGTTTGCCAGGGTGTTCACAAGGCCCAGCAGGTGATCGTTCTTGTCCAGATCCAGGTTCTGCCCCTTCATGGAGGCTACCTCGTCAAATACTTTGTTCAGACGTTTCTCGGAATAGAAGATGGCGGGCTCGTTCATGTCGTTCCAGAAGCCGTCGATGCCCTGGTCCAGAAGGAACTTGTATTTCAGGCCAAACCATCTCCTGGCCTCCGGGTTCAGCATATCCGGGAAATGCGCCCGTCCCGGCCACACAGCTCCCACAAAGTCGGTGCCGTCCTCCTCCTTGCAGAAGTAGCCGGCCGCTTTTCCTTCCTCGTAGACAGAGTAGCCATCCTCAATCTTGACGCCGGCGTCGATGATGGGGACCAGGTGGATGCCCTCCTTTTTCATGTCCGCAGCCAGGGCGGGCAGATCCGGGAATTTCTCTTCTGACACAGTGAAGTCCTCGTATCGCTCCATGTAGTCGATGTCCAGATAGATGGCGTCCAGGGGAATGCCGGCCTCCTGGTACTTTGCGGCCACCTCCCGCACATCCGCCTCGTTTTTGTACCCCCAGCGGCTCTGGCCGTAGCCGAAGGCCCACTTCGGCGGGATGTAGCTTCTGCCGATCAGCTGGCGGAAGCTGCGGACGATGGAGAGGAGAAGGCCGTCCTCCTCCTGGATGACGTAGATGTCCAGGTCCCAGTCCTCCGGGGTGATGCGCAGGGTGTCCTTCTGCGTGTAGCCGATGTCAAAGGTGAGGCGCCCGGGATAGTCGATGAAGATCCCGAAGGGCTCACTGCCGCCTATGAGAAGGAAGTTGTGTGCTCCGTAGAGGGAGTGGGTGGTCTCCAGGTGGTGGGGATCATCGGTGCAGTTGCTTGTGTAGAGCCAGCCTCTCTTGTTGATGCCCCGCACCTGCTCGCCAAGGCCGTACACCGGAGCGTCCTTTTCCATGGTGAGGACGAGACTTCCATCTTCCATGGAAAAACAGGGGAGCGTTCCCTGGGAGGCGGGGATCTCCTTTACGACTGCCTCTGTGGGGAATGGGTTTCCAAAAGTATATTTGCGGATCATGCGTAGTTCTCCTTTCAGTTCCGTTTGTAGTATGCTACTATTATATAAGTGAAAAGCAGGATTTACTTGCATATTCCTAGCAGTTTTTGACACAATCCTGCCATGGAGGAAAAGATATGGAGGAAAAAAGACAGTATCTTGAGAAGCGCCATCACGGGACAAGCCTGTTCCCGGCAGATTACTATCACTGCGTGTACCCGGCAGGGCTGGCCGGCCTTCCGGTCCACTGGCACGAGGAGTTTGAGATCACGCGGGTGCAGCGGGGGAGCTGCACCTATCTTATCAACCTGGAGCCCTGCCAGGTGAAAGAAGGGGACTTCCTTTTTCTCCCATCAGGTATGCTCCACGGGATACCGGAGGGAAAGACAAGGCTGCTGGAGACAGACAGCTTTGTCTTCCACCCCGCTATGCTGGGGGGCAGGACGGACGCCTGCGGTGTGAAGTACATTGCGCCTGTGGAGAAGGGGGAGATCTGTTTCCCGGCGGTGGTGCGGGCGGAGGACACAGGCCGGGAGTTTTCTGAAAGGCTGGAGAGCCTGGTCGGCCGGCTGAGGAGGAGCTTTGTCGAAAAGGAGGAGGGCTATGAGCTGGAGGTGAAGGCCGGGCTTCTGGAAATCCTGCTCCTTCTGTACAGGCAGGTCCCGTTTGAGAGGAAGAGACAGGAGAACCGGGAGGTCATTGAGAAGCTCCGGGCGGTCCTCCAGTACATAAAGGAAAACTATCAGCACCCACTGAGCGTGGCCGAGCTGGCAGAGGTCTGCCACCTCAGCGAGTACTATTTTATGCGCTTTTTCAAACAGCATATGAACATGACCTGCGTGGAGTATATCAATCAGTACCGGATGGAGATTGCCGCGGGCAGACTGGCCGAGGGCCGGTCCAGCATTACGGACATTGCCCTGGACGCGGGCTTTAATAATCTTTCCTATTTTAACCGCGTGTTCCGCCGGAGCTTCGGGATGACACCCAAAGCCTACAGGCAAGCGCTGTCACAAAGGTCAGCGTCTGGGCAAGAGGGATGCTCAGCCACACGCCGGTAAGACCGGCCAGCCGCGGCAGAAAAAGAAGGAGAAGGAAGAGGAACGCCGGCTCCGCATACACCAGGATGTAGGACAGGAACGTCTTTTCCGTGGCGTAGAAGGCGGAGGTGGTGACCCGCACAAAGGCCAGGAAGACGAGGCTTATAAGGAAGCAGGGAAGGACCTGTCCGGCCTCCGCGCGTACCTGGTCCGAGGCGCCGAAGAGCCCTCCGATCTGATAGCGGGTCAGGAAGATGAGGAGCATGCAGGCGGCCGCGATGAGGACTCCGCTCAGGTAGGCCAGGCTGCAGACCTTCTTCATGCTTTTTGCCTGGTCTTCTCCGTAGTACCTGCTGATGAGAGGCTGGCAGCCGTCTCCCACACCCTGGAGCAGCAGGTACACGATGACAATGACGTACACGATGCAGGCGTAGCAGGCAGCTGCCTTCTCCCCGCCGTAGTCCATGAGAAAACGGTTCATGAGGATGATGGTGATGTTGGGGGAGAAGGTGATCCCGAAGGGGGACAGCCCGATCTTCACAATGCCTCCCAGGAGTCCGCCCGCCCTTCCGGAGGAGAAGACAGAGCGGAGCAGGTGGAAGGATACGCCCCTGCGCAGGAAAAAGAGGAGTCCGCCTGCCATGGTCACCGCCTGCCCGATGAGGGTAGCCAGGGCCGCACCGTCCACGCCCAGGTGCAGGACCCACACAAAGGCGTAGTCCAGCACAATGTTTGTGAGAAAGCCCGCCACCATGATCATCATGGCGTAGAATGCGCCGCCCATGTTGCGGATGAGGGGCACAAGCCCTGTGCCGAAGATCTGGAACACAGACCCAAGGACGATGATGCGCAGGTAGGAGTTCCCCAGGTCCAGGATATGCCCGGAGGCCCCCAGCGCCGCCAGGACAGACGGGGAGGCCAGGTAAAAGACCAGGGTGGAGATGAGGGAGGCGGCCAGGAGAAGGAGTACAGTGCCGTCTGTGTATCTCTCCGCCTCCTCCCTTTTCCCGGCTGCCAGCCGGATGGAATAGTGTACGGCGCCGCCCATCCCGATGCCGGTGCCGGCAGCCTGCAGGAGGGCCACTACCGGGTAGGCGATGTTGATGGTGGTCAGTCCCACATCGCCGATGCTGTTCCCCACAAAGAAGCCGTCTACGATACAGTAGACACCCGACAGGGCGAAGGCCAGGAGTGAGGGGATGACATAGCTGAAAAATTCTCTATAAAGCTTCATGCTTTTGTTCCATTCCTTTCTTAAAATACTGACAGAACAGCTCCATGCCGCCGATCATGGCGTCCACGAGGGCCGGGTCCAGCTGCTCCATGATAAAAAGCTCCAGCTTCTTCAGGCTCCCGAGGGTACTCCCGCAGAAGTCCCGCCCCCTTTCTGTGAGCTGTATGGCCTTGCTGCGCCGGTCCTCCTCAAGCGGGACAAGCTCCAGCAGGCCCTGCTTTTCAAAATCCTTCAGTATCGTGTTGACTGTCTGCTTGGGGAGGGCCCACTCCCGGCAGATGCTCTTCTGGGTACAGGTCCCGCGCCTTCTGTCTGCGACCGCTATCAGCACAGTCAGGCTGTTGTAGGTGAGACCGTGGAGCCGGGCCCATCTCTCGTACAGAATGGTCGTCTCCTGCCAGAGATTATAATATTTTTCCAGAGATTTCCTGTTTTTTGTCATAGCGTCCTCTCTTCCTGCAAGTTCATATTAAAACGGATTTAGTCCGAAAACGGACAAAAAATATTATAGTCCGAACTCGGATTTCATGTCAAGAGGAAACGGCGCGGGCAGGAAACAGGATTTACGAACGACTCTGGTCATGCTACAATAGAGGCGGCCGCAGAGCCGGGAAAGGCCCGTGCTGCCGCGGAAAAGTCAAGAGGAGAAAGAAGAATGGAGAGAGCAGTTTTATTTTTCGATATAGACGGCACCCTGCTCAGCGAGGTGACCAGGACCATACCGGAGAGTGCCGTGCACGCTCTGGAGGAGGCCAGGAGGAAGGGACATCTGGTCTTTATCAATACCGGCCGGACAGCCTGCTCCGTGCCGCCGGAGATACGCAGGCTCCCGGTGGACGGCATCCTTTGCGGGTGCGGTATCTATGCGGAGTACAGAGGACAGGTGATCTTCGAGGAGCACCTGGATGCGAAGGCCGCTGCTTCTATTGTGGAGATGGCGGAAAAGTGCAGGGTGGATGCCCTGTACGAGGGGATGGAGGACGTGTACTTCTCCTCCAGGATATCCCGGTTTGACAGCCTGGAGAACACCAGGAGATATATGAAGAACAGAGGGCTGGGAGTAGAGAGGTATATCGAGCAGGGCGGCTGTCCCTACGACAAGATCTTTGCCTACACGGACCGGGAGAGCAAAAAGGAAGAATTTTTTGATTTCCTCACGGACTATATGGAGATACTGGACCGGGGGGATAACACCTACGAGTGCATCGTGAAGGGGTATTCCAAGGGAACCATCATCGACTATATCCTGCACTATTTTAATCTGGGGCGGGAGCGCTCCTATGTCTTTGGCGACAGCAGCAATGACCTGGCCATGTTCCAGTATGCGGCCCACGGAATTGCCATGGGGAAACACGACAAAGTGCTGGATCCGTACACGGAATATGTGGCTCCGAAAGTGGAGGAGGAAGGCATCTGGCAGGCCATGAAGCATCTGGGGCTGATTGATTAGTGAAAAACGCAATATTTTTATAGTTTCAGCAACTATCCTTATAGTTTTTGGCGGGAAATCCAACTATAATTATAGAAAAACAGTAGAAAGGTGTATGTGGAAATGAAAGAGAAAGTATTGAGCGTTTTCAAAGAAAAATACGGCGACGGCGGTGATATCCGTCTGTATTTCGCGCCGGGCCGT
>NZ_CAUGIN010000028.1:0-38873 GCF_959599685.1 Lachnoclostridium phocaeense | reverse complement strand
AACTACGCCCCTTGTGGACTTTCACCACAGACTGACGGCATGCCCGTCATACCGCGAAAGCGGCCATGTCAAAGCATGGCCGCTTTTTCTGTTCGCCGGTGGCGGCTGATATTTAATTATTCACGCTGTGTCGTGGCTGTCTGGGCGTCGCTGGCAGATCCCAGTGTCACGCTCACTGTCTGTTCTTTGTACTCTCCCTGGTCTGTTCTCTGTACCGTCACTTCCACCGTCTCGCCGGCGGCGTAATACTGGAGCACATCCTGGAGCTGTGACATGCCGGTAATGGTGCGGCCGTCAAATCCTGTAATGATGTCCCCTGCCAGCATACCAGCCTGGGCAGCCGGCCCGTCTTCCACTACAGCCGACACAGCCACGCCTGTGGGCATACCGTACATCTGGGACGCCTCTGAGGATACGTCCGTCCCCTGGATACCCAGGTAGGATGCCTGGCTTTCATCCACTTTCTCCCGGGTAGTCTGGTTCATAAGATTCTGCAGACTCTCCTGGGCTTTGTTGATGGGGATGGCAAAGCCGATACCGTCAACTGTTGTGCCGGACTGTGTCGTGGAGCTCTTGGCCTGGTTGATGCCGATCAGTTCGCCTTTCATGTTCAGAAGGGCGCCGCCGCTGTTTCCGGAATTGATGGGCGCGTCGGTCTGGATCAGCCCGGTGTACGTATTTGTCGTTCCATTGTCACTGGAGATCTGCAGATTCCGGTCCAGGGCGCTTACATAGCCGCTTGTGACGGACTGCCCGTAACCCAGGGCGTTTCCGATGGCAACCACCTGCTCGCCCAGGACAAGCTCATCCGAGTCGCCGATGGTGGCTATCTTGATCTGTCCCATGGTGTCACTGGAAATATCCGACAGCTTCACCGCCACAACAGCCAGATCGTTGGTGGCGTCTGTCCCCTTGATCTGTCCTTCCACTGCCGTCTCATCCACAAATCCCACAGACAGGCTGTCTGCTCCTTCTACCACATGATTGTTGGTGGCGATGAGAAGTTCCGTGTCATTCTTTCCCACGATGACACCGGTTCCTGCTCCTTCCACCTCATACTCCTGGGTGCCGCCGAAGAAGCTCCTCATCTCCTCCACAGACATGGTGGAGATGGTGACAAGGGAGGGCATGGCATTCTCAGCCACCTGGGCCACGGTTCCCGTGCTGTCCGTGCTGTCCGTGCCGGACACGGTTTCTGTGTTGCTTATGCCGTTCTCCGCAGCTTTTCTGTTGTAGACCTGGCTGGCTGCCACATTCACCCCGAAGGCCGTGCCTCCTGCCACTGCGCCAAAGACCAGAGCCATGGCCACCAGCACGGCCCATCTCTTCTTCATGCTCATAGGGCCTTTAGGAGCCTTCCCTTCCTTCTTCGCTCTTTTCACCTTCCAGGAAGATTTCTTTTCTTCCCCCACAGGAACGATTTCAGAATAAGGCATCTGTCCGCCGTCTTCTGTCTTCTTATCCATATTTTCGTCTGTATATATTTCATCCATCATAGTCTCAGCCTCTTTCCTCCGTAAGAAATGATTTTTTTCTTTTTTACAAGACTGATTATAGAGCGATCCTGTGATGGAATTGTGAAGAACTTTTTATGTTTTTGTGTTTTTTAAGATGCCTCTTCCTTCTGCTGGTTCACATTCATCACCAGCATCTGGAGCCGGTTCTCGATGTTGGCAAAGCTGACGTCCGGATCGTAGTCCAGAGGCAGGATCTGCACGTCGGGATACAGCTCTTTCAGCTTCTTGGCAATGCCCCGCCCTACCACATGGTTAGGCAGGCAGCCGAAGGGCTGCAGGATGACAAAGGCCCGGCATCCCCGCTTTGCGTGGTGGAGGATCTCGCCGGAGATCAGCACGCCCTCCCCTGCGTCAAAGGTGTGATGGATGACCTGGTCGCTGTCTTTCACCATCTCCTCCATTCTGAGAGCAGGCTGGTAGAGAGGATGCTTTTTCGCGATCCGGTCTGTCATGTCGTGGGCAACGTCAAAGGCTTTGTTTGCCACATGATACCAGATCTTCTGGATGAGAGGACGCTTCAGGTGGTACTCCCTGTTCTGGCTGTCCTGGTAGAAATAGGTTTTCCGGATAACGTCCGTCATGCGGGCTTCTATGATCTCAAATCCGTTCTTCTCCAGGTAGTCCTCGATATCATGGTTGGCGCCGGGATGGAAATTCAGCAGGTACTCTCCAACGATCAGCACGCCCGGCCTGGGGCTGGTTCGGTCGTACTCTATCTGGTTCATAATATCCACGGCCTTCTTAAAGCCCCTCCTGGCGCCCGGGATGCCCTTTGTCTCCAGCCCTTCCACCACGGCGTCCAGGGCTTTCTCAAAGGCTGCGTCCGCGCTTCCTTTTACCTTCTCGTAGGGCCGGATCTTCCGCAGAAGCTCTTCCAGCACATCGATCATGGGAAGAGAGAAGGCGATCTTCAGGGAGGTGGAAAGGTTCATCTTAAATCCAGGATGCAGGTTGTGGGAGTCCGCATCATCATTGGTAAGAATGGGCACCTGGGAAAATCCCGCGTCATCCAGCGCTTTCCGAAGAAGGGCGCTGTAGTGGGTCAGACGGCAGTCGCCCACGTATTTGCCCATGGCGATCGCCGTGTGGTCCGGGTCGTACTTTCCGCTGCGGAGGGCCTCCAGGACCTCACCGATAACGATCTGGGCCGGGAAACAGATGTCGTTGTGGACATACTGCTTTCCAAGCCGGATGGCCTCCCCTCTTCCGATCTCCAGGGGCACGGTCTTCACGCCCTGCCCCGCAAAAGAGGCGGCCATGATCCGGCTGAAGGCGTGGGACGTGTTGGGCACCAGCACCACTTTGTCCGCCCTGTCCTTCTTTTCAAATTTCACTGGATAGGGGTCCTTAAGCTCCCTCGTCTCCAATCTTTTCTTTTTCTCTCTTCCCATGGCCACTGTCTCCAGGAAGGACCGGACGCGGATACGCAAGGGGCCCTGGATGTCGCTCTCGTCCAGCTTCAGGACAAGAGGGATTTTCCTGGATATCTCGTGCATCAGCCGGATGATCTCATCCGACAGGTAGGCGTCATGGCCGCAGCCAAAGCTCACCACCTGCACGTACTCCAGGCAGTCGCTCTGAGCCGCCAGAATAGCGGAGGAGAGCATCCTTGCGTGGAAGTTGTTGACAATGTCGATCCTGCTTTTACTGAGGTCCACATCCTCGATACCCGGAACCGAGTCCGCTGTCAGCACGGGAATTCCCATGGTGACAAACATCTCCGGCAGGTCGTGATTGACAAGGGCGTCGTTCTGATAAGGCCTGGACGCCAGGACAACAGCAAACTTCCCTTTCTCTTTCACTCTCTCAATGATGGCGGCTCCCTGCCTTTTCAGCTCTGCCCGGAAGCTCTCCTGGGCCTGCTCTCCCGCTGCAATAGCTTTCTTTGTCTCCGCCTCCGGTATCTGGAAATGCTCTTTCATATAGATGGTAAGCTGCCGGTCCCGGTCCTCTTTTGAGGGCCAGTGGAACAGCGGTTCGTCAAAGGGGATGCCGAACTGTCTCTTGGGGTTGTCCGAGTTTTTCACCACAATGGGATAGCCCTTCACCACGGCGCACATGGACTCGCTTGTCTTCTCCCTGTTCTCTGTGGGAATGGTGGTCACAGCGGGCATGAAGATGCGGTCCACCTTCTTCGCCGCCAGGTTCCGGAGATGTCCGTGTACCAGCTTGGCCGGGAAGCAGACGGTGTCCGAGGTAACAGCGGAAAGTCCCGACTCGTACATTTTTCTCGTGCTCATGTCCGAGAGCTGTACCTTGTACCCAAGGGCTTTCCAGAAGGTGCTCCAAAAAGGCATGAACTCCCAATTGGAGAGGACTCTGGGAAGGCCGATGGTGAGATCCCTCTTTACAGCCGGTTCCGGGCAGGGATAGTCTTTGAAGAGAAGCTCTTCCCTTCTTCTGTACATATTGGGCACTCTGTTGACTTTCTGGGTCTTCTCCCTGAGCTGTTTTCTTGCCTGGGCGTCCTCCGGTCTGCCCAGCACCTCTCCCCTCTCGCAGCGATTGTTTGTCACCCAGGAATTGCCGTTTGAGAAAGTGACAATGGTCCTGCGGCAGTGGTTGGTGCAGAAGGGACAGGGGGCGTTGGACTCCTGTGTGTAGGAGAAGTCGTCCAGGCTGTCCAGGTCGATGAAGGTGCGTTTTTCGGGCTCTCTTGCATGCCGCTCTTTGGCGATGAGGGCCACGCCCACTGCACCCATAAGACCTGGATAGGGGGCTCGGACAACCTGGCGGCCTGTGTACTCTTCCATGGCCCGCACAACGGCGTCATTTTCAAAGGTACCTCCCTGGACCACAATGCGCTCTCCCAGAGAGTCCAGGTTGGAGATACGGATCACCTTTGTAAATACATTCTCTATGATGGAGCGGCACAGTCCCGCCATGATGTCCTCCGGCAGGCGGCCGTTTCTCTGCTCGGTGATGATGCTGCTGTTCATAAAGACGGTGCAGCGGCTGCCCAGCTTGGCCGGGTGCTTTGAGGCAAAGGCTGCCTCCGCGATCTTTCTGGCCGGGATATGCAGGGAGGCGGCAAAGTTCTCAAGAAAGGAACCGCAGCCCGAGGAGCAGGCCTCATTGACCAGGATGTTGGTAATGATGCCGTTGTCCAGCCAGATGGCTTTCATATCCTGTCCGCCGATATCCAGAATGAAGGTGGCGTCTTTTACATATTTCTCTGCCGCCCGGGCGTGGGCCACCGTCTCCACGGTGTGGTACTCCGCCTGGAAGGCCTTGGCAAAGAGCTGCTCCCCGTAGCCGGTAGTGCCCACTGCCAGTATATTGAGGTCAATGTTTTCCTTTTTATAGCGGTCCCGCATCTGGATCATGGCTTTCTTGGCCACAAGAAGGGGCTCTCCCTCGTTGGGAGCATAGAAGGAGTCCAGGATTTCCTCCTTTTCATCCCTCAGCACAAACTTGGTGGTGGTGCTGCCGGAGTCAATGCCAAGGTACACGTTGACCTTCTCTCCCGGCCGGGGCTTCTTCCACTGTCTGGAGGCCTTCTCATGCCGTTTCTCAAAGGCAGCCTTCTCCTCCTCCGAGGCGAAGAAGGGACGGGCCTCCTCCCCCTGGCCGCTCTTTGCTTGAAAGGAAGGGCTGCGCAGTGTTTCCAGAAGCTCCCCGGTATCCAGGATCCGCCTCCTGTTTTCAAACATGCTCTCCAGAGAGATGGCCGCCCCGTAGGCCACCATCAGCTCGGGCCTCTCCGGAATGATCGCATCCTCTCCGGACAGCTTCAGTCTCTTTGCAAACACCTGTATAAGGGTGGGATTGAAGGTGAGGGGGCCTCCCTCAAAAGCCACCGGCTTTCTGATCTCCAGTCCCTGGGCCAGCCCGCCTATGGTCTGCTTGGCAATGGCGTGAAAAGAAGACAGGGCCAGATCCGCCCTGGCCACGCCCTGGTTCAGAAGGGGCTGGATGTCTGTCTTTGCGTAGACGCCGCACCGGCCGGAGATATCGTATGTAAATCCTCCCTTTTCCGCAAGGGCGTTCAGTTCCTCCACCGGCACCTTTAATATAGAAGCAACTTCATCAATGAAAGCTCCGGTGCCTCCCGCGCAGCTTCCGTTCATCCGCATGTCCGCCACATTCAGATCGCCTGTCTTCTCGTCTTTTCTGAAGAAGATGATCTTGGCGTCCTGGCCTCCCAGCTCGATGGCCGTGCGGACAGAGGGGTACTTTTTCCGAAGCGCCAGCGCATTGGCCGCCACCTCCTGTATAAAAGGGATTTTCAGCTTCTCCGCAATGGGCTTTGCACCCGATCCTGTCAGCGCAGGCTCGATCTTCACCCCCGGGAATTTCTCCTGGAAGCCCTCCAGCACACGAATGATGCTCTGCACCTGGTTGGCATGATGTCTTCTGTAATCCGAGTAGACCACTTCCCCGTTTTCCGGGTCCACGGCCGCAATCTTAGTCGTCGTCGATCCAACGTCAATCCCGGCAAGAAACACCTTGCCGGGCTGGATTTCCACAAGTTCCTGATCCATCCATCTTCCCTGCCTTCTCTTTAGTTCTTAGTGATGTCATGGCTTCTCTATTTTCAGTTTTTTGCAATTTTAGGGCGGCTGCCGCGTAAAGATTCACGCTGCGCAGCCGCCGGCTAGCGCCTCACATGCCGGATCATCCCCTGCACAGAAGCATTCGCATTGACCACGGTCAGCGTAATATCCGGGTGACGGTTCTGGAACACGCGGAACACCTCGTCCGCAAAGCCCTGCCCCATAAAGTCTATCCCTCTGAAGTCAAAGACAACCTCCTTGAATTCATCCAGCCTGCGCAGGATACGCCTGGCCTGGGATCTGGCCACCGGATCTCCCAGCGGGCACATCTCCCGCAGAAGGATCTCCGTCTTCACGAACCCCTCCTCCAGAGGCGCATATGTGTCAAATACTTCCCTGGATGTGCGCTTTGTATCATTGTCCAGTTTCATCACTGCCATAGTTCCTATCCCCTCCAGTCTTGTATAATAGGAAATCAGATGGGACTGCACAAATCTGTGTCTGTCGCCGCACCGGTAGGCATAGACCGTATTTTCTGACCATATAGCGAACTGCGCCAGCATTTTTGACACAAAAAAGATGCCCTCCCCGGAGTGCCCTTCCGGGTTCGTTGTCAGCTTTCCCTTGTACAGCTCCAGAGCCGCCTGGGCGCTGTCCAGAGTGATGCCTTCCCTCTCCCGCATGTACCTTTGTATGTTCCGGAAGATCCCTGTCCCGTTATCTGTAATAGAAATCTCTGTATACAGAGGGTCCTGCCGCAGGGCGAAAAGAATCCTGCTGCCCCCGGAATGTTCAATGGCGTTATTCATGATCTCTGTAAACGCATAGTACCAGATATCCTTTGCGTTGTCAGACAGCCCGTCCAGGTGCGGGTGGATGTACTCCCAGAAAATGCTGTCCTCCTCAAGCTCTCCGTCATTTTTCAGTTCCCAGTTCTCCGAGACCGTGCGCAGCTTCCAGCCTGCAGGCAAGCTCTCATCTTCCTCCAGAATTCCCTCCTTTGCGCACTCCTTGACGTACCGGCGCACCGATGTCTCGGAAATACCAAAATTCTCCGCCGTCCTCTTGAGGAAATCACTGCAGCCGTCTCGGATCTTGTCCATCATATACCTTCTGATGGCGTCTCTTTTCGCTTCTGTAAACGACATATTTTCCACCTTATTCTTGAAATATAAAACTATAACTTCTATTTATCATACTATAGCACATTTCAAGACCCGGAACAAGCAATGTTTCCTTTATCTGTTCATTTTCCTGGCCATCTCCAGATATGTCCGGCAGTTCTGGTGACTGTGATCCAGCCCAAGGCCCTTCTCAAAGGCCCCGCAGGCCTTCCGGGAGCCTTTACGCGCTCCGTCTATGTTTTACTTTTTCTTATACTCCCTGCATGCCTCCGCGTAGGCCAGGATGTTGGCCCAGGGCACTTCCGGCTCCAGCAGGTGGGTGGGGGCCACCATAAGGCCTCCCTTCTCTCCGGCAATGTCCAGGTTTCCCCACACATTTTCCTTCACTTCTTCCGGCGTCCCGAAAGGCATGACTGTCTGTGTGCCGATGGTACCGTGGAAGGAGATCCTGTCCCCGTATTTTTCATAGATCTCTTTAAACTCCATGCACTCTGCCTGGATAGGATTGAGTACATCAATGCCTGCGTCGATAAGGTAGTGGATAAAGGGCTCAATGTAACCGCAGGAGTGGTAGATGACGATGATGTCCGGCCGCACTTCCTTCACTTTTGAGATAAGCCGCTTCAGCCTGGGATAGAGCCACTGGCTGTACATCTCCTCGCTCATCATGATGCTGTGCTGCATGCCGATGTCGTCTCCCAGGTAAAGGATATCTACTCCCGCCTTTGCGTAGATCAGCGCCCGGTCTGTGGACATCTTCTCCACCATGTCAAAGACAGCCTCCGCCAGCTCCTCGTCGCTTAACATGTCCATCATGAGATTTTCCATGCCCCGGATATACCAGGCGGTCTCCCAGATGGTGCACTGCATGTTTCCCACAGAGGCCAGCCCCTTTTCATGGAGCTCCTTCACTCTGTCCTTCACCCATGCATTTTTCTCCTCCGTGTAGACCGGGATGGGGTAGCTTTCTATCTCCTCCACCTCTTCTGCGTCCTCCAGCGGGTGGAGCATCTTTGTCATATGCATGGAGGTGGGACTGGACTCGTGGCCCACTCCCCACTCGTCGATCTCCATATTGTCCTTGATCTCATCATAGTAGGGGTAAAACCTGGTGATATCCGTATCCTCCGGGATCAGCTCACCTACCCGGCGCCAGGGCATCCCGAAATACTCCATATAGTCGGCGCCCGGCCCTCCGATCTCCTCCTGGAAACTCTTTTCCAGGCTGGGGCAGAGCATGAACTCCACAGGCACGGTCTCGTAGCCTTCCCTTCTCAGCAAATGAAGCAGATTTTCTCTTGGCGTCATTCTTTTCACCTTTCCTTCTTTTTTATTCTTCGTCTTCCCCGAAGTACATATATTCCATATAAAGCTGCTGGAAGTTCCGGTCTGTGGACAGGGAGATCTCCCGGACCTTTCCGGCAATCTCATCCACAGCGGCCCCTCCGTCTGCCTCTCTCAGATACCGCAGCGCCCCCTCAAGGGACGTATTTCCCGCAGGGCGGGCTTTCCCCACACAGTCCTGGGGCAGAAGTCCGATGCCTGCTGCCTTCTCCATATCCAGCTGGCAGCCAAATCCTCCGGCAATGTAGAATGCATCCACATCCCGGGCCTCTATGCCGTATGTAATAAGGAGGGTCTCAAGTCCGGCCCGCACCGCCGCCTTGGCAAGCTGGATCTCCCGGATATCTTTCTGGAAAATCCGTATCTTCCCCTCCCCATCCAGGGGAAATCCCTCCTCATCCCAGGGCTCTTCCAGCCGCCCGGTCTCATCCAGGATCCCGGCCTCCATCATCTCGTACACAGCCTCGATGATACCGGTGCCGCAGATCCCCACAGGTGCTCCGCCGCCGATGGTCTGAAGCTCCATCTGCTGTCCGTTCCACCGGGCACCGCAGATGGCCCCCAGTATGCTTCCGGTGCCGCAGATGATATTGCCTCCCTCAAAGGCAGGGCCTGCGGCTGCGGAGGCGGCCAGGATCCGGTCCTTGTTCCCCACCGCCATCTCCCCGTTGGTCCCCAGGTCCACAAGAACGCTAACTTCCTCTTTTCTGTGGAAATCCAGGGCATAGAGCCCGGCAGTGATATCTCCTCCAATATAGGCCGACACTCCTGGGAAAATGGACACGTCAAAGTTCTCTGCCGCCTCCCCCAGCAGCGCCAGCTCGCCTGTCTCGATCCGCTCTGTGGAGCAGGGCGTAAAGGGATAGACCCCCAGGGAATGACAGGGGTATCCCATCAGCAGATGGACCATGGTGGTATTGGCTCCGATGACCATCCGCTCTACAGGTTCCTTCCCGCCCTCCGTCAGGCGGGCCAGTCCTTCCCGCAGGACATCCCGGATGCAGGTCTGCATCTCCTTTGCCTTTCCCTCGTCCGCCGCCTGGATCCGGCTGATAACGTCCGCCCCGTACTGCCGCTGGGTGTTAAGAGACGTGTAGATCCGAGGCCTCTCCCCCGTCTCCAGGTCCGCCAGCTCCATGGCCACGGTGGTGGTTCCGATATCGACAGCCACGCCCTTCCTGCCGGCCTTTCCTGCGCTCTTACGTTCCAGGCTTTCCTCCCCGGCTTTTTCCCGGCTGCCGGGAATATAGAAGGCATCCTCCCGGGCTTCCTTAAGCCGGATCACGCAATCTCCCGCAGGATGGGCCCGGCAGGCCAGGCGCACGCCTCTCTCCAGCTCTTCTTCGGAGAAATGGCTCCGGTCCGCCTCTGTCACGGCCAGCTCACCCTTTACAAGGCAGACCCGGCACTTCCCGCAGGTGCCTCTCCCGCCGCAGGGGACATCCAGATAAATCCCCCACGCCCGCAGCGTCTCCAGAATGCTCTCTCCTGCCTGCACGTGGCCTTGGATCCGTCTTTTCTTTTGTCCGCCCCTGTCCATTGTCTCCACCTCAAGAACAGGGGGACGGCCCTTCCGCATCCGACAGGAAGTGTCGGGACATCCGCTGCAGTCATGTTCCCAGAAAAACTGATCCCTGTCCCTGGTAAGGAGAAAGACCTGGCAGGCGCTTTTTACCGGCCGGTACATAAGGCCTTCCGTGATCTCCATGCCCCCCTCTCCGGCGCCGGAGACCTGGAGGGCTTTCCTCTGGATCTCCATGGAGGCGTCCTGGGGCGCCTCCAGACGCCGTCTGATCCCCAGGCCCTGCTGCCTGCACAGCCCCAGGACAGGCTCCCGAAGCTGCCGGTCCATCTGAAACAGACAGTGATCCGCAATGGCATCTGCCAGCATGGCCTTCACACAGTCTCCCTCTCTGAAAAGCTCCCCGGACCAGCCGCTGAGCGTTTCCCCCACTGTGATGATGACGTACAGGGCCTCCTGGCCTTCTTCCGCCTCTTCCTCATAAAGGACGCCTTCCGTGTCCCCCACACCCAGAAACGCCTGCGGCTCCAACCGCTCAAAGGCTTCCGGGAGCATCTCCTCCAGCTCTTCTGCCAGTTCCCCGCCAAGAGTGCTTTTGTGCCCGTCCAGCAGACGGCAGACCTCCTCAGCTGAAATACTGATGTGAAAATCCGTGTACCGCATTACGCACTCTTCTTTTCCAGGACCACGCTTCTGGCTGTCTCTGCCGCGGAAGCCGCATCCGGCGTGTAGTAGTCTGCCCCGATCTGCCGGGCAAAGTCATCTGTGACAGGGGCGCCGCCGATCATGACAATATACTTTTCCCGAAGTCCCCGCTCTTTTAAGCGGTCAATGCAGGCCTGCATCTGACAAATGGTGGTACTTAAAAGGGCTGACATACCGATGACGTCCGCGTGCATCTCCTCCGCCTTGTCAATAAAGGCGTCTGAGCTGACATCCACGCCCAGGTCACAGACTTCAAATCCGGCCCCCTTGAACATCATGCAGACCAGATTTTTGCCGATATCGTGCAGATCTCCCTGGACAGTTCCAATGACAGCCCGGCCTACCGGTTCATTTCCGACCTCCACCAGCTTTGGCTCCAGGATGGAGAGCCCGGCGTTCATGGCACGGGCAGCCACCAGCACCTCCGGCACGAACACCTCGTTGTTCTTGAATTTTCCCCCAATGATCATCATGCCCGAGAGCAGTCCCTCGTTTAAGATCTCTTTCGGGTCCACTCCCTCGTCCAGTGCCTGCTGCACCAGCGCCTTCACTTTCTTAGCCTTTCCTTTCTGCAGAAGTTCCGACATTTCCTGTAAAAGTTCCATCTCTTTATTCTCCTCTCTGTTCTATACCCTCTTACGCTTTCCCGTAAAATGTTTCTGCCGCATCAAAAAATGCCTGCAGGTTCTCAAGGGGTGTCACCGGCGGGATATCACATCCGCTGGAGAGCAGGAAGTTGTCATATTTCCCACAGGTTTCCAGAAGCTCTGTCACGGCATGTTTTACTGCCTCCGGTGTGCCGCTGCGCAGGATCCCCACCGGATCGATGTTTCCAAGCACCAGCCTGTCTGCCGGCATCTGCTTCAGCACCGTCTCCATATTCACCGCGTTCCCGAAACTGTATCCGTGTGCCGGGATATCTGCGATGTCCCCAAGAAGGGGTTCCACCATGCCGCAGTTGTGATAGATCATCACAAGCCCTGCCTCCTCTGCCGCCTGGCAGATCCTTTTCACATACGGCACAGAGAACTCTCTGAAAAGCCCCGGAGAGAGAAGTCCGGCTGCCGGTTCTGCCATGACAATACCGTGGGCTCCTGCCTCCTTAAAAGCTCTGGCGTAATCGCAGAGAAATCCTGTCACCTTCTCCAGCACTGTCTCCACCATCTCCGGCTCCTCGTAGCAGAGGATCATGATCTCTGTCATGTCCAGAAGCCGTCCGGCCAGGGAGTAAGGGCCGATCATGCCTGCAAATACAGGCCTGTGCTCTGTCACTTCTGCAATCTTCCGGATGCCTTCCAGGCACTCCCCGGTCCTGCCTGCCCCCACTTCCGGCACCTGCAGTGCCTCCGCCTCTTCTTCCTCCTGGATGATGGCTGCCGTCACAGTAGGCACCTCCTGGCTGCTGTAGCGCACCGGACTTCCGAAAGCCTCCGCCTCCACGGACAGATCCATCAGTCCCAGCACGGCTGCCATGTCAAATCTGTCCGCAACCGCCTTCATGCACTCCGCCTGCAGCTGGCCGCTCCTTACTGTCTCCTCCACTGTGTGTCCCATGATCTGGATGCCCGGAAAGGAAAGCACCGGAAGAGGCCTTTTCCTGCCCTGGCGGATCATATCCTGCACCCATCTTGTCCTGTCAAAATCCATCTTTGTTTCCTGCTCCTTTTCTTTTTTTATCATTATTTACATTTTATCCGCCGGATGCTATGATCTACATGTCTGTTATGGTAGAAAAAATGTCATATCTGGTAAAAGAAGGGAGGGTTTTTCATTGCTCCGCATCCCAAAGGAACTTTTCGTCACCAGGTCCGTCCACAGAACGCTGGGACTGGACCCCAACAACTCCATCCTAAGCTGTGGATTTATCCACCACACCCGCCATCTCCCCCAGAATGAAAATCTGGTTTTTAAATACTATGGCGCCCTTCTTCTCCTTAGCGGGGAGGGCACTTACATGGACAGGGACGGAAAAAGCACCCGGATCTATCCCGGATGCTTTATACAGCGTATTCCCTATGTCCGCCATTCCACCATCACAAAGGAGGACGGGAAATGGCTGGAGTTTTTTGTCTGTTTTGGGTATGAGACCTACCGGACCCTCACCCACATGGGGCTCCTCCAGGACCATCCGGTCCTCTGCCCGGGTCTTAACCAGTCCCTTCTGGACCGGTGCCTTTTGTTCTACGACCACCTGGAACACTCCTCCCCGGAGCAGCTTCCCTACCTGCTTCTGGAGGCTCAGCAGCTCGTCTTCGGCATCTATGACATGCACAGGAAGCAGAGTCTCCACCCATCTGTGCGCAGTCTCCTGTACCAGGCAAGAGACCTCCTTGGAAGCGGGCAGATCCCGGACGACAGCTGCCGGGGCACGGCAGAGTATCTGGGGCTTGGATATGAGAATTTCCGGAAGCTGTTCCGCCAGGAATTCCAGATCCCTCCCCACACCTACCTCATACAGAAGCGTCTGAACAACGCCAAGGAGCTTCTCCTGCAGGACGATCTGTCCGTGCAGGAGATCGCCGCGCGGACAGGGTATCCGGACAGCTTCTCCTTCTCCAAGCAGTTCAAAAAGTACACCACCCTGACGCCCCGCCAGTTCCGGGCCCTGCACCAGGTGCCCGGGGCGGGCAAATAGCTTTGTCTTACAGCTTTTTCGACTTCTCTGTGGCTGCGTTGACGCACGCCATGACCGTTCCTCTCATGCCGCCTTTTTCCAGCATCTCGCAGCCTTCGATGGTGGTTCCTCCGGGGAAGTGACCATATCTTTGAGCTGGCCCGGATGTATATCCATATCAAGGATCATCTTCGCCGTGCCAAGGCATGTCTGCGCTGCCAGGCGGTAGGCTGTAGCCCGGGGAAGTCCCTGCTTCACGCCACCGTCAGCCATGGCTTCAATGAACATGGCCGCGTAGGCCGGACCGCCGCCGCTCAGGCCGCAAACTGCATCGATAAGTTTCTCCGGCACCTGTTCCACGACGCCGATGGAGCTAAAGAGCTCCTCCGCTGCAGTCATCTCGTCCGCAGTCAGGTCATTGTCAGAGCAGAGGGCGAAAGCCCCTTCAAATACCATGGCAGGCGCGTTTGGCATGGTACGCAGAATGTGCGGGCATCCTTTGATCATCCCCCGCAATCTCTCCGCCGTGACGCCTGCCACGATGGAGATGACTGCCTTGCCGTCCAGGGCATCCTGGCACTGAGCCAGCGTCTGCTCTGCATACTGAGGTTTCACTGCCAGCAGGATCAGGTCGCTGTTCCGGCACACATCCGCACAGTCTGCCCCAAGGCTCACGCCCCATCCCTCTGCCTTCTCCATCGCTGCGGGGCTGACATCGTAGACCATGGCATTTTCTTTTGCCAGCACCCCGCTCTTAAGAGCGCCGTGGAGGATGGCTCCTCCCATGTTTCCGCATCCGATCCATCCGATTTTCTTTGTGATCATAGTATCATTCCCTCCTGATTCTTTTTTGTCCTTTTTTCAAAATAATTTTTTTCGGTATTCCTTTCCATCCACAGCTTCGTTCCCTCCGCCATGCACCGGGCCGCGTACAGCATGCCCTTCTGGCCGATACTCATCCCTGCCTGCCGGGCTGCTGCCCAGTGGTGGAGGGGCGTTCCCCTGCACATGGTGGCAGCGCTGAGGGTGATGAGGGGAACCGTGTGGCTCACTTCCGCAGCGTCTGTCCCGATGGAGATGGGCACCGGCTCATCCTCTAAAGGCTCCAGCCCCCGGAAGTACTCTCCGCCATTGTCCAGCCCCGCCTCCTGGCTGATCCGGCCAGCAAACTCCAGTTCCTCTTCTGTGTACACCGGCGTGGGGACCTTAGTCATAGCCTCATAATACAGTTCTGTCAGTCCCCGGTCGATCTTCATCTCTCTGCAGCTTGCCACCAGCTCGATCTCCACCGTGGTCCCTGTCATAAGAGCCGCTCCCCTGGCACAGTCATCCACCCGCCGGGAGGCGTCCTCCGTCCTCGCCCGCAAGCTGGAGCGGATAAAATAATTGGTCTTCGCCAGATCCGGGACTACATTGGCCGGCTGTCCGTTGTCTCTGTAGGCATAGTGCATCCGCACATCTGTGGGCACATGCTCCCGCAGATAGTTGACGCCCACATTCATAAGCTCCGCCGCATCCAGGGCGCTCCTGCCATCCTCCGGGGACCGGGAAGCGTGGGCGCTTACCCCGTGAAATGTGTAGTTCTTGATGTCCTGGGCCTGCCAGATGTCATTGCTGACCCGGTTTCTGTCAAAGGGATGCCATGTCACCGCAATATCCAGATCGTCAAAAACCCCAGCCTGATTCATAGCGATCTTTCCGGACATGATCTCCTCTGCCGGGCATCCGTATACCCGCAGCGTCCCCGGCGCGCCTGTCTTTTCCATATCCGCCTTCAGGGCGCAGGCTGCCGCTGCAGCCCCGGCGCCAAGCAAGTTGTGTCCGCAGGCGTGGCCCAGCTCCGGCAGGGCATCATACTCTGCCAGGAACCCGATGCGCGGCCTCCCTTCTCCCCAGACAGCGGTAAACGCAGTGTCTATCCCCGCTGTCTTCTCCTCCACCTGGAAACCATTTTTCTCCAAAAAGGCGGCCAGGCAGGCGCTGGAAAGCTCTTCTTTGTAGGCGGTCTCCGGGTGCTGGAAAATATAGTCCGCAGTCCGGATCACATCTTCCCGGTGATCCGCCAGCCAGACTGCGATCCGATTCTCCTTCTCTATATGGTCCATATCCCTCTCCTTTCTCTTCTACAACTCACTTCTATTCTCATTCTTTGAGCGGGCCCTCCGGAAACGCTCCCTCCGGGTAGATCTCCTCCTGCGGGACTCGCTCCAGCACGTCCAGATACTCCCTGCCGAACATGCCGGCAAACTCTGCCAGCGCCATGTCCACAGCCTTCTGTCCGTCTTCACCCAAATCCTGAATGAGCGTGCGGCTGATGGCAGCCTTTATGTGGGCCGTGTGGAACGTAAAATCTTTCATACAGGAAGTGCCCAGCTCCCTCTTCTTGGCCGCCAGAGCCTCATTTTCCACCGGTGTCAGGGCACACCCCCAGTCAAACTCACAGCGCTGCCCGCCCCAGCTCATGGGTTCTGTCATCTGAGTACAGACATAGGTGTCCTGATAGCCCTGGTACACCGCATTGTCCACATTGACACAGTAGAGTTTCCCGTACTCCGTAAGGCCATGCTTCTTCCATGCGTCACACCAGGCGCATTTTGAGATGTACGTCCGAAGGGCAGGCTGGATGCCGATCTGTCCGAATTCCATCTGTCCGTCGTAATCCGGCTTCCACTCCCCGTAGGCCTGGTTCGTCAACGTGTTTATCTCATCTCCCCGCTGGCGGGCGTTCCAGGCCATCCGGCGTCCGCGCTCCTTCCCGTAGATGGTCATGCCTTTAAGGATGGACTCTCTCCCCCTTTCCCCGCACAGTTCCACCCCATGTTTGGCCATAAGGGCAAACAGCACTGCGTGGTGTTCAATACAGCAGCATACCGTTTCTTTTGACATTTCTTCTTCTCCTTTCCTCTTACCTTTTTCAGTCCGTGTACTAAAAATCCCCTGTCTCCAACTGGAGAATATAAAAGGCCACCATGATCCTGACCCTGTTCTCATTGCTAAGTATATCATATCCCAGCACTTCTTTGATCTTGTTCAGCTTGTAAGTCAGGGTATTTTTGTGACAGTACAGCGCTTCCGCTGTGCAGACTGTGCTGCAGTCGTTTTCAAAATAGGCTTTCAGGATTTTTACATATTCTGTCCTGTGCTCCCTGTCATACTCCATCAGCTTTCCCAGCACTTCCCGGACAAAATCCGGATAGATGGCTGTCTCTTTCACATCTGTGAGGATCTTGTAGATCCCCAGCTCATCGTAGGCCAGAAAGTTCCTGGGGATGGTCGTCTTTGTCAGCTGGTAGGCGGTGTAAGCATTCTCGTAGGACCGGTGGATATCTTTCATGCGGCCCACTGTGGTGCCGGCTCCGATATAGAGGTTGGGGTCTTCTCCGGACAGCCTTCGGAACTGATCCCGGAGCCATTCTCCCCGGCAGCCCGCTGCCAGGATGATCAGCTTTCCCTCCTCCTCGTAAAAGATGGTCTTTTCCATGGAAAAATGCAGTTTTCTCTGAATGTCCTCCAGCAGGCGGTTTCCACGCTCCGTATCGTAGGCGTGACAGCTCATGATGATGACTGTGTAGGAGAGATCCCTGGGGAATCCGTTCCGTTCCAGATGGTTCATATAGAGCTCTTCATTTTCCGGATAAAAGATGGCATTTTTCATAGCTGTGACCAGGTTGGTCTCCCTCTGCTCGTTCTTCAGCAGGATCTCGGAAAATTTCCTCATAATGTCAATGTACGGGGTCTTCCAGGAAGCCGAAAAGAGAGGCAGTTTTCTCTCATTGCACCAGTCGATGATCTCTCCTGGAAATTCTTTCCCTTCCCGGACTGCGATGATCACCCCTCCGGCTCCCGCTCTGTCCATGGTCTCCAAAAATTCTTTCAGCCACTCTTCTGATTTATAATTCAGTCCAGAGTTAAAGACCAGCTCGTCTCCGTGGAGAAACTGGGCAAGCTCGCTGCCCTCCACCGTGTGGATCCAGCTGATCTTCCTGTCATAGCAGGAAGCCGTGTGAAGTTTTACTTCGTATTCCGGGCGTATCTCCCTGTACAAATATTGCAATTCAACTGCCATAGATAAACTCTCCTTTGTATATAAGGATATCATTTTTGTGCTCGGATCACAATTATTTTCCAAATATATGTATCAAAAAAATATATTCAAAGAATTCCCCCTGTGCTATATTGTATTCGGAATACAAAATATATAAAAACAGCCCCGAATTTGTATTTCCATCACGATTTCCAATTTCCAGATTATAAAAAGAAACAGCGTGCGATCTGCACGCTGTTTCTTTTTATACATATACATATCTTATACCAGCAGGCCTGCAGCAATGACCGCTGACGTCATGACCAGGATCACCAGATAAGCGGTTCTGTCCTTTGATGTGTAGACCAGCTCCCTGTATCTGGTACGGCTGCCTGCATCTGTATATCCCCTGGCCTCCATGGCCATGGCAAGGTCGGCAGACCTGCGGATGGCAGATACGAACAGAGGCACTACGAGGGGCATAACTTTTCCCATTCTCTTAACCACATTTCCGCTGTGAAAATCCACTCCCCGTGAAGCCTGGGCATCCATAATAATATTGACTTCCTCAATAAACACAGGAATGAAGCGAAATGCAATGGACACCATCATGGCCATTTCATGGACCGGTATTTTTATTTTTTCCAGAAAGCCAAGACTTTTTTCCAGCCCCGCCGCCATCTGCGTCGGCGTGGTCGTGTAGGCCAGAAGCGAGGCCATAAGAACCATCAAAACGATCCTGGACACAAGCCGGACTGCCTTCAGAAGCCCTTCCTGAGACACAGTAAAAATCCCTATAGAGAAAAGCGCTCTCCCATCTGTAATCAGACTCTGGAAAACAAAGGTGAAGAGCAAAAGAAGAGCAAATCCTCTCAGCCCTTTCAGGATATAACTCCACGGTATAGCGGCAAGTCTGTAAAGGATCAGAAGATAGACCAGGCAGGGAATGTACACGATTGGATTTTCCACAAAAAACAGGGCTATAATATAGAGCAGTGTGCCTGCCAGCTTTGTGCGGCAGTCCATCTGGTGAATGACAGAGGCTTTATTATAATATTTGCCTATTGTGATATCTCTAAGCATTTGTTCCACCTCTCCTGTCTGTTACTGCGTTAAAAATCTCTTCCGCCGCTTTCTCCTCATCGCAGACAAGCCTTTCAACGGGGATACTCTTCTGCTGCATTTTCCACAGAGTTTCCATGATCTGGGGCATTTCCAGGCCCGCTCCATCCAGCAGCTCCTTTTGCGAAAAGACATCCTCCGGACTTCCGTCCATACATACAGTCCCGTCCAGAAACACGACAACCCGGTCCGCGTATTCGGAAATCTCCTCCATGGAGTGAGAGACGAGGATTATAGTTGTGCCATTTCCCTGCATTTCCCTGAGAAGTGCAAAGAGCTGCCTTTTTGAATAGGGATCGAGTCCTGCCGTCGGCTCGTCCAGCACCAGTACCTCCGGCCCCATAGCCAGGACGCCGGCAATGGCTACACGGCGCATCTGCCCTCCGGACAGCTCATAGGGTGAGGAGGAAAAAAGCTCCTCTCCGATCCCCACTTTCTCCAGGGCTTTTCTGGCCATGTCCTCTGCCTGGCTCTTGTCGGCCCCCATATTTTTGGGACCAAAAGCCACATCGTCCAAAACGGTTCTGGAAAAGAGCTGATGCTCCGGATACTGAAAGACAAGTCCAACTTTCTGCCGGAGTTTCCCCAGAGGATATTTTTTGGCATAGATGGGCTGTCCCCGGTATTTTATGTCTCCCGAGTCAGCCCGGAGAAGTCCGTTTAAGTGTCTGACAAATGTGCTTTTGCCGGATCCGGACCGCCCTGCCAGAGCGAGGAACTCGCCCTCCTCAATAGAAAGAGTGACGTCCCGGAGAGCATGTACTGCCTCCTCGCCGGATGACGGATATGTGTAGTTCAGCTTTTCAATTTCCATCAACATATCTGTTCACCTCTGTATATCCTCTCCATCTGCTCTGCCAGATCTTCCGGCTCCATAACCGGAAGACGGACAGGCAGGCCCTTTTTTCTGAGGGAATATGCCAGCTTTGTTACCGGAGGAAGCTCCATACGATACTTCTCTAAGAGTTCCGGCTCCCTGAAAAGTTCTTCCGGGGTGCCGCTCTCTGCCACAATCCCGTGATCCATGACAAAAATTTTATCCGCATGGGTTACTTCATCCATGAAATGGGTGATCAGGATGATCGTAATTCCCTGCTTTTCGTTCAGTTCCCGCGCGATCCCGATGACTTCTCTGCGTGCCTTTGGGTCCAGCATGGCTGTGGCCTCATCCAGCACAAGACATTCAGGGGAGACCGCCACCGCCCCTGCAATCGCCGTCTTCTGTTTCTGACCGCCAGAAAGGCTGCCCGGATTGGCCTGACGCTTGTCGGTCATCCGGACAGCCTCCAGGCTCCGGTCAATCCTGTCCTGCATTTGTTCCCGCGGGATCTGCATATTCTCAAGTCCAAAGGAGATATCTTCTTCCACTGTTGCGCCTATGATCTGGTTATCAGGGTTTTGAAATACCATACACACGGTCCTGCGGATCTGTCCCAGATTCTTATGGTCACTGGTAGGAAGCTCATTGATCCACACAGTGCCCTCAGCCGGAAACAGAAGCCCGTTAAAATGTTTTGCCAATGTTGATTTCCCCGATCCATTGTGCCCGATGATGGCAATGAATTCCCCCTTATCAATCTCCATATCCACATGGTCCAGCGCTTTAACAGAAATCGTATCTTCTTCAGTTTTTCCATACTTTAAATAGGAGTGGACAAGATTTGATACTTTTATCATTTTTATTTTTCTTTCTTAAAATTCTGCATAATGGACATTGGAAGCCACTTCACAATCGCCCAGGCAATGACAAGAGTTCCCACCTTATCGATCAGATTGGATGCTATATTCCTCAGGAAGGAAGCAGCAAAGATAGACTGTCCGCTCTGCACAAGCCCCATAACAAGGACATCGGAGAAAGATCCGTTCAGTCCGCCGTACACAAAGATGCCGATAGGTGTACCGATAACCGGGCATACCACACTAAGTACAAGACCAAGAATGATAGCCACCGGCAGGGTAAATTTAAATTTCTTTACAGTAAATCCAACGATCAGCGCCACTGCAATGCTGACGAGACAGAACGGGATATCTGTAACGCTGTACATAAGTCCTGTAATGATATTTGTGAGGGCTCCTACTACAGCTCCCGGAAGCGGACCTACAAGAGCTGCCACCAGGACTGTTCCCAGTGTGTCCAGGTAAAGCGGAATTCCAAGGGCACTTGTGACAATTCCAAGGACAATATTGACTGCGATAGCGATACCGCAGAAGGCTGTTACGTATACTTTCCTATTTGTTTTCATGATACTCATTCCTTTCCATTTTCTCCGCCGCACAGATATGCGACTGTTTCCTGCATCGTAAATATCGGAAGCTGAATATTTCTTTCCCTGAGCATTCTGCTGATCTCTTCCATAAAGACACCCATCTCCTGCTCCATCATCAGTCTCTTCACCTTCTTCTGAACTTTGTCAAGATCAGACAGCTCTCCTCCCCAGTCCCCTCTGCAGGTGAGGCTTCTGCCACAGCTGGGGCTTCCTTCCACCGAGACAATACCAATAAGCTGAAATTTCTTCGGGTTTCCGGCATATTCTTCGATCTGCATCAGTACAGGCTCAAACAATTTCCGGCATGTATCCCGGTAAAATGGATGTGCAAACTGGTCTTTTACATGCCCCCATCTTCTGGATCCATACATGACAAACTCCGGACATGGCAGCTGGATAACCTGCACATCCTGTCTGACGATCTCTTCCAGAAGTCTGGCACGGAGTTCATACTCCTCCTTCAGTTCACTTTCATCCTGCTCCACCTTGGCTGCTTTGTTCAAAATACAATGTGAAACAAATATGATTTTCTGCATAGCTTCCCATCCTTTCGATTCCTACAAAATCATAGCATTGGAGATACGTTTCTACAAATCGTTTTTATCTATACAGTTATAGACACACTCTATATGCTGTCATGCCAAAAGGATCGTCTGCTATTTTTGAATAAAGAAATTCTTAAGTTTTCAGACTTTGCTTGACCTGCTTTCCACCTCATATTATGATGGAAACAATCAGCAACTTTTAAAGAAAGATTTTACTGACAAAGGATAAACATCATGGAGTACACATTTACACAACTTTTCTGGCTGTTCCTCATATATTCCTTTATCGGCTGGATCATCGAGGCCGCCATGGGAACGATCAAAAACAGAAGCTTTATCAACCGCGGATTTTCAACAGGCCCCTTCTGTCTCGTATACGGAGCCGGGGCCATCCTTATGACCGTGACTCTGACGGAGCTGCTGGACAACTTTTTTCTTCTGTTTGTCAGCTGCGCCATACAGGCCACCATTGTAGAGTGGATCACAGGAAAGACGCTGGAACGGCTGAACCATCATAAATGGTGGGATTATTCAGATAAAAAATGGAACTTTGACGGATATATCTGCTTCCAGTATACAGTCCTCTGGGGCATACTGGGCGTCATCTGCCTGAAAGGCGGCAATCCCCTCTTTATGACTCTGTACAGGCAGATACCGGAGCCTGTCACTTCCATCCTTGTCTGGGTATTGATGGGATACGTGCTCCTGGACGCGCTGGTGTCCCTGGCTGCGGCGCTGCACCTTCGCACTTCCAGCACAGAGCAATCGCGGCTCGTCCTGATCCGCTTTGCAGAGCACCGTATGGCAAAAGCCTACCCTGTGATCCAGGAAAAGACCGAAGAGATCCTCCGGGAGGGAAAATTTGCCGAGGGCTGCGGATTTTACAAGCTCTTCTGGCTCTTTCTCATCGGCTCACTGCTGGGCGACATCACGGAGACCATCTTCTGCCGGCTGACTGCCGGAGAATGGATGTTCCGAAGCAGTCTCGTGTGGGGTCCTTTCAGCGTTGTCTGGGGTTTTGCTATCGTACTGGCCACGGCCCTTCTCTACAAGGACCGGGATAAACCGGACCGCCACATTTTTCTCATCGGCACCTTTCTCGGGGGCGCCTACGAGTATACATGCAGCGTCCTGTCAGAGCTGGTGTTCGGCCAGGTTTTCTGGGACTACAGTGAGATTCCCTTCAATCTGGGCGGCCGCGTCAATCTGCTCTACTGCTTTTTCTGGGGCATTGCTGCCGTCGTGTGGATCAAAGGGCTCTACCCTCACTTCGCAGCCTGGATCGAGAAGATCCCAAAAGCCGCCGGGTACATAGCCACCTGGATCCTGGTGGCCTTCATGGCTGCCAATATCCTTGTCTCCGCCGCAGCGCTCATACGCTACGGCGTACGGGACGGCGGCCCTGCCGCCACTTCCGGCTGGGAGCGCATCATAGACACCCACTTTGACGACACAAAAATGAAGCAGCTCTATCCAAATTCCAAGATGAGATAACAGCAGGTCATAACTCTGCAAATATCTCATGGAATGCGCGTTCTGCATACTGCTTCACTTTCTCTTCCAGCTCTCTGTACCGTCTTACCAGAGAAAGACTCTCTTCCGTGACGGAGCAGCTCCCACCGCTCTTTCCGCCGTGATGGCGGCGGATAAGGGCGCATCCCAGCTGCTCTTCTGCTCTGCCTATGATCTTCCAGCCCTTGCTGTAAGACATGCCCATCCGGCCACAGGCCTCTTTCATGGATCCGGTCTCCCCCACAAGTTCCAGCAGTTCAGCAACGCCCGGTCCCAGGACCGGCTCATCCGTGTTGATCTGCAGTTTTACCCGCAAATGGAAGCCTGTCTCTTCCTTCTTGTTTTCATTTCCATTCATTTCTTCTCTTTCCAAGGGAATTCCTCCTGTCAGCCTTTTTTCTTACAGATATTATTCCTCCAGAAGCAGGATCTTTGACGGATCCACAGTCACTTCACCGGGAATCTGGTTCTGGCTCCGGTCGCTCTTCATCCAGATACCCGCCCCGGGATCTTCCCGGTTCTGAAAGATCAGCGTCCACTCAAAGGGGGAGGACACCTGCTCCACAGGAAGCACCCGGATCCGGTTGGGGACGTTCTCGCCCGCTGCCGCCGGCAGGATGTCGTGGGCCCTGATCCCCACGTGGGTGACCGCATCCGGCACCTTTATCTCTGTGTGCAGCAGGACCTTCCAGTCCTTTGCGTACACCTGAAAATCCCCTGTCTTCTGTATGCTGGAAATATTCTTGCATCCGGTAAGCCTGGCCGCAGCCACTTTCCGGGGCTGGTCAAAGAGCTCCTTTGTCTGTCCGCAGACTACATTTCTCCCTTTTTCCATGATCATGGTATGGCTGCACAGCCGGTAGATCTCATCCCGGTCGTGGCTGACGAGAACCATGCACCCGTCAAACTCACGAATCATCCGGGCCAGCTCCATCTGCATCTCCTCCCTGAGATAGCTGTCCATGGCAGAAAACGGCTCATCCAGTAGAATACACCTGGCATCCGACGCAAAGATCCGGGCCAGGGCGGTCCGCTGCTGCTGCCCTCCCGAGATCCGCGCAGGATACTGATTCTCCAGCCCCTCCAGACGGAACTGGCGGACCAGCTCCCTCATCCGCTCCTTCCGGGCCTCTCTGTCCAGCCGCCCCTTAAGGAGCCCGGCTTCAATGTTCTCCGCCACCGTCATGTTGGGAAACAGAGCATAATTCTGGAACAGATACCCCACCTGTCTTTTCCGGGGCGGAACATCGATCTTCCGGGCGCTGTCAAAAAGAACCTGTCCGTCTCTGCGGATCTGTCCCTGATCCGGCTTCACAAGCCCTGCCACAGCCTTCAACGTCATGCTCTTCCCGCAGCCGGAAGCCCCCAGTATGCCCAGACATCCTCCCTCCACCTCAAAGCGGACATCCAGATCAAAGCTTTTCAGTTTTTTTGAAACATCTGCCTCCAGCATCCTCAACGGTTCTCCTTCCGGCTAAATCTCTGAAACACATACGTTGCATAGCCCATCCCGGTGACAACAATAAAGGAGATGAGCACCAGGATCAGCACATACCTGCCTGCCGACTCCATATTCCCCGCTGACACATCCGAGTAGACAGCCAGGGGAAGGGTCCTCGTCTGACCCGCAATATTTCCGGCGATCATGGCCGTGGCGCCAAACTCTCCCAGCCCCCTGGCAAAAGCCAGGATACCGCCGGACAAAAGTCCCTGCATGGCGCCGGGCATGAGGATCTTTCGGAAAATCTGCCACTCCGACATGCCAAGAGTCCTCCCTGCATCCAGCAGATCACGATCCACCTGCTCAAACGCCCCCCGGGCTGACCGGTACATCAGGGGGAAGGAGATGGCTACTGCGGCCAGCACGGTGGCGCCCCAGGAAAAGGCGATCTTCACCCCGAAATACTCCAGGAAAAATGCGCCCACCGGCCTTCTGACACCGAAAATATAGAGAAGGAAAAATCCCGCCACTGTGGGAGGCAGAACAAGCGGGAGGGTCAGGATGGCATCCCACAGTATCTTCAGCCTCTCATGGCGCATCCGGAAAATGAAAAATGCCGCCGCTGTTCCCAGAAAAAATGTAATGACAATGGAGACTGACGCTGTCTTTGCCGATATCCAAACAGGCGAAAGATCCATCTGTCCCCCCTCCTTTCACTGATCTTTTTCCTATTCACTGACTGCGTGGCTGGTAAATCCATAGGCTTCAAACACAGCCATCGCCTCGTCACTCTGCAGGAAATCAAGAAATGCCTGTGCTTCCTCCTGGTGTGCAGAAGCGGACACAAGTCCTACCGGGTAGATAGCCGGCTCTGCCAGGCTTCCCTCCGGCGCCTGGGCGATCACCTTTACATTGTCTGTGGTAGCCGCGTCTGTGGCATAGACGATCCCCGCCTGGGCACTTCCTTCTGCTACCCAGTTCAGCACTTCTGTCACATTGGTCCCAAGACTGGATTTTGCCAGCACTTCGTCCCAGATTCCCAGGCTGGTGAGGGCCTCCTGGGCGTACTGTCCTGCCGGAACACTGGCCGGATCACCGATGGCAATGGTATCTGCTTTTGTAATGTCCGTAAACTCCGCAAGTCCCAGCTCATTTTCCGCAGATGTGATGAGCACGATCTGGTTTTCCAGAAGATCTGTCACGCTCTCCCCGTCAACAAAGCCTTCCTCCGTCAGGGCATCCATCTGCTGGGTGGCCGCTGACATGAACACGTCTGCCTCCAGTCCCTCCTCGAGCTGAGTCTGCAGCTTTCCTGAGCTGTCATACGTTCCCTTTACAGTCACCCCCGGATTTTCTTCCTCAAACATGGGGATCAGCTCTTCCTCATAGGCGTACTCCAGGCTGGCTGCCGCCGCCACAAGGATCTCCGTCTCCTCCCCTTCTGTTTCTGATGTATTCTCTTCTGCTGTCTGGTCCGCGCTGTCCTCCTGGGAAGACGAGCACCCTGTCACTCCCGCTGCCAGCAGGCATACACTCATAGATACTGCCAGCAGACGACTGATCTTGTTTCTTTTCATTTTCATATACCTCCCTGTCTGTATGTTTCATCCTGTCACTTTCATGTGAGACATTCTCAGTATACAGCAAGTTATTTTCAAAAACAACTCGAAAACAGAAATAGTATCATGACTAAAGGCAGTTCTCCCCCTACAAAAAGAGCCCGCACTGGCTGCTGTGCGGGCCCGATAAATCTTCTATGCTATTTTGTCCAGGTCTGCTTTCTTCGCCTATGCAGTACTGCGAACAGAATTCCTGTCAACGACAGAGCCGACAACGCAGACCATATGAACGGATGGACAGGATCTCCTGTCTTTACTGATGTCTGCGCACCCTTATCTGAAGTCGATCCGTTTGTCATCTGACCGTCCTTATCCGATGTCTGTGGAACCGTCTTTTCCGTAACTGTCACTTTAATCGTCTTTTCAGAGCTCACGCCCTGGCTGTCCGTCACCCTGTAGGTCACTTCATATATGCCTGCCTTTGAAGTGTCTACAGTATTATAAATCACTTCAATCCTGTCCGTAAGATCGCCGTCCTCTGCTCAGATCCCCCATCTTCTCTCCCAGATTTCTTCTAAATCTTCCTTTCGGTCTATATCGCGCAGCTCTGTATCCCTGGACTCCACGATTTCCACCTGATCCGGATGCCGGGTCATCACTGCCCGTCCCCCCACATCGCCTTCCAGCTCCATGAGTTCCGGAAAATACTTCCCCGGCCACAGCACCGGGTTTCCGCTCCTCCCCTCGTGGCCGGCACAGATGATCTTCTCCCGCTTGACTGCTGCCCGATTCCAGATCTTCTGTATGGTGGCAGCTCGAAGGCCGGGCTGGTCGCAGACACAGAACAGGATGCCCTCCACCTCCGGTTTCTTCTCCCGCATAGCTTTAAGGCCCAGCTTCAGAGACCAGGAAATGCCCCTGTCCGGCTCCCGGTTCTCCACCGGCGTCACTCCCGCCTCCAGAGCCGCCTGTGCAATCCTCTCATTGCCTGTGACGATCATCTTCTCCACGCCGGGAAAAGAGCGGGCCAGATCCAGCGTATACTGATAGACCGGCCTGCCGTGGATCTGGCTGGACAGCTTGTCCCCGCCAAATCGTTCCCCCCGGCCTGCTGCCAGGATGACAAGACCGTATTTTCCCTTTATCCTCCCGTACAGCTCCACTGCCTCCAGAGCCGCTCCCCCGATAGCCAGAGCCTTGTCGGAGATGGTATAGCAGTGGGCAGTCTCACACCGGGCATCAATATCTCCGATCTTCATGCCCTTTTTCACCTCTGCTCCCTCCTGGAGCATGCCCCGCACAATACCGGACATGGCCGCATAGACAGGCACGCCCCCTGTGTAGGCCACGATCTGCCCCTTCTCCACCTGACTGCCGATGGACACTGTAGGCTCGATCCGTCCCTCCTCTGCAGCCCGCAGAAGCCGCTCTATAGTGTAGCCGCCCACATTGCCGGGCACACCTGTGTTGGGAATAGCTGTCCCCTCCCAGATCAGTCTGCCCAGGGTGTGTCCCCTCTTTGTCTCGATGACACAGTGGCAGTCCTTCCCCGCTGTAAATCCCGGTCCTGCCCCGATGACAAAAGGCGCATCCGTGATCTTTGTCCCCGTATTTTTCTTGGCGATAATGGCGTCGATGAGTACGTCCGGGCAGAAGGTCTCCCGCACACCGGCTCTCTCATCCACCATGACGGGGATGTCTCCCCGGGTCAGGATCTGACGGGCCTCCTCCAGATCTCCTGCAAGGACAGCCTCCATGTCCTCCACCCTTGCGTGCCCCTCGTAGACAGCTCTGGAAAAAGCCACGGTCCTTCTCACAGTCAGTGGCTCTTTTATCTCCGTCATAAGAATTTCATGTCCGCAGCGGTACAGTCTGGCCGCAATGCCGGTGGCCAGATCTCCCGCTCCCCTGATCAGTATCTTCATTCTCTCCTGTCTCCATTCTCCTTCTCTTCGTCAGCAGATCAGCACCTGCTCCCCTGTCAGCAGACCGATCCGCTCCGCCGCCTCCAGCCGTCCCGGGCGGTCCGCCTGGGTAAGCGCCACGGTGAAAGGCCATGCGTCCCGGACACTCTTTCTTCCTCCCAGGGGATGTCCGGCCAGCCGGGCAATGTCCGCCTCTTCCACCAGGCTCTCTTTCCTGCGGCCCAAAAGAGCCGCCGCCCGCTCCGGGCGGAAGCAGATCTCTTCCAGGCTGCGTCCCAGGGCGCTCATGCCGTACACATACACCACATGGGTCGTCTCCTCCGGGAAAACCGGCTCCGCCTCCCCGGGTACCTTCACAGGCAGGCGCCGGGAACCGTCCGCCTCTATGAGAACCGGAAATGGCAGATCCAGGATGTCCTGCATCCACTCCTTCTCCGGGGCTTTCATCTTCCCATTCCTGTCCTTTTTTCCCAGGAAGACTACCCCTTCTCTCTCAAGGATCTCCCTCATCTTCACCGGGGAGGGTTCCAGCAGAAACCGGGGATCATCCTCCGCATACATGCGGGTGGTGGTAGTCACCACAGCCGGAATCCCCCTCTCTTTGTACTCCGATGCAAGCCGCTTCAACAGCGTAGTCTTCCCGCCGGCTCCCGCCGCGCAGACCCGCACGTCCCGCCGTTCTCCCAGATCCAGCGCCTCAAGCAGGGAAAAACATGCCCTGTAGGTTCCTCCTTCTTTCTTTAAGATCAACTTCCTGTCACCTCCAGCATGACCTGAATGCGTCCTCCGCAGACCATGCCCTCCTCTTCCGCCTCCCGGGCCGTCATATCCACCACCGTGACCAGGAATCGGGGACTCTCCGGGATCCGCATCATCTGAAAAGCCTTCTGCATGACAGCGCTCTCCGCACAGCCCCCGCCGATGGTACCAAGGGTGGTCCCGTCCTCCCGGATCAGCATCTTGGTCCCCACGCTCCTCGGGGCAGAGCCCTGCCTGGAAATGATAGTGGCAAGAACAGCCCGCCCGGTCTTTTCGCCGCTTCCATAACCCTCCAGGATGGCATCCAGCAGCTCTTTGGGATACCCTTCTGTCCGCTCTGCCTCATTTTTTACCTGGATGATCTGAGCAAAAATGGAGACGGCGATCTCCTCCGGTGTCTCCGCACCGATAGCCAGGCCAATGGGCGCGTGGAGGCGCCGGATCTCCTCCTCGGCAATACCAAGCTCCCTCATCCGCTCCCGGACCATGGCAGTTCTTCGCCTGCTGCCCATCATCCCCACATAGGCGCAGGCAGTCCCGCTCTCTTTCTCCCGGGACAGAACACCGTACAGACAATCCTCATCGTACCGGTGCCCTCTCGTCACGATCACCGCATAGGTATCCGGCTCCAGTTCCACCTGCTCCAGCCCCCGGGAGAAAGGTTCACAGATCACCCGATCCGCTCCGGCTCTCCTGGCCTGGTCCGCAAATTTGGGGCGGTCCTCCAGCACAGTCACAGAGAACTGGAGCATTTTTCCGATCCGTATAATGGGCATGGACACATGGCCGGCGCCAAAGACGAGGAGCTTTGGGCTTCGCCCCAGCCGCTCCATGAACACCTGTGGCTCCGTATGACTGTCTGCAAACACCCTGACCTTTTCCTCTCCCTCCAGAAGAAATTTCTCTCCGGCCTCCGCTCCCTTCAGAATGGTCGCAGCTGTCAGATCGGTGGCCCCGGCTGCCTGTCTCTCTTTTAATATCTGATAGAATTCTTTTCCCTTCATTTCTTATCACGTCCTGCGCTCCTGCTTTTATTCTTTTTCATCTTAGTATGTCTCCCTCTCAAAATCAAGGCTTTCCTTGCAAGGCACATCTTGAACTTTCCGCCCTTCCATGCTATATTTTTATATAGAAAAGGGAAACCGAAAGCGGTGTACCCCAATAGAATTCTTACTACCCTAACGGGCAGCCGTCACTATTGCAGTAGTGGCGGCTATTTCTTTTCCCTGAAAATCTGATAACACAGACTGACAAGGGCAACAATGAAAATGAGCAACTGGATCAAGTCCGAGTATGTAACATTCATTGGCATCCCCTCCTTTCTTGTAAATGGAGGGTTGCCCCTCCAACTAATCAGAGGGTAAGCCGCCCGGCTTCGGTTTCCCTGCTTAAATGGTAACATAATAATACCAGACAGGCAATCATTATCTGTTTTTCGCTATCTAATTCCTACTTCCCAAACCCACAATTGGGGAATGTGCACACCGGGCAGGACAGGCACAGTCCACCCTCTCCCATTCCCGTGAAATCTTCCAGTCGCAGCCGCTCTCCCGCGGCGATCCTTGGAAGGACCAGATCAAAGATGGTCCGCTTTGCGTACATGACACAGCCGGGAAGCCCAAGCACCGGGATGTCGCCGCCTTCCGCCCGCTTTTTGTATCCCAGCATGAACATAGCTCCGGGAAGGACAGGAGCCCCGTAGGTGATCACCTCATCCGACGCGTTCCGGATAGCAAGAGGCGTCCGGTCGTCCGGGTCCACGCTCATACCCCCCGTACACACCACCAGATCCATGCCTTTTTCGATCCATTCATTTATAGCATCCTCCACCATGGAGGCGTCGTCGCTGCAGAGGATATTGCCCGGCACTTCCATGCCGTACTCCAGGAGCTTCTCCTTCACCACAGGGGTGAACTGGTCCTTGATCCTGCCGTGGTAGACCTCGCTTCCCGTGGTCACGATGCCGGCCTTCATCTTCCGGAAGGGAAGAAGGGAGAAAATACTCTCCTGCCCGCCGATCTCCTTCACCCGGTCCATCTTCTCCTCCTCTATGACAAGTGGCACCACCCGCATGCCGGCGATCTTGTCGCCCTTTTTCACAGGAAAATTCCCGTGGCGGGACGCGATGACGATCTGCCCAAGGCCGTTAATGCGGTCCAACTTCTCTTTGTCTACCTTCAAAAGTCCGTCTGTATCTGCCGTCAGCTCGATCTTCCCCTCCTTCACTTCTGAAGGGCTCATATGCTCTCCCTGGCAGACTTGCCGCAGAACTTCAGCTCCCTCATTCTCGTGGAGCATCCCTTCTTTCGTCTCCCACACGTACAAATTCTCTTTTCCCACAGACAGAAGGACCGATATGTCCTCTTCCCGGACAATATGCCCTTTGCGGAACACCGGGCCTTTTACCTTGCCCGGAATGATCTGTGTAATATCGTGGCAGAGAACTGTCCCCGCCGCATCCTCCGTCCGTATCAGCTTCATCCCTTTTTCTAATCCCATGTCTTCAGCCTCTTTCCTGTCTGTTCTGCCTGCTGCGCAGCTCTGTGCTTTTCATTGCGTATCTCGCCGCTCTTTCCGCCCGTCTTGTGTACCAGGTAGACTTCTGTGATCTCCATGCTCTTATCCAGCGCCTTGCACATGTCATAGATCGTGAGAAGGGCTGTGCTCACGCCGGTGAGGGCCTCCATCTCCACCCCGGTCTTGCCGGTAACCTTCACTGTGCAGGTGCAGCGGACCGCACACTCCTCCTCATCCATGTCGAAGTGGATACGGCACCCGGTGATGGGCAGGATGTGGCACATGGGGATCAGCTCAAAGGTCCTCTTGGCCCCCATGATCCCGGCTGTCTGCGCCACTGCCAGCACGTCTCCCTTGCCCACAGTGCCTGCCTTTATAGCGTCAAAGACCTGTCGGTTCACAAGGATCTTCCCCGTGGCCTCTGCCTGTCTTTCTGTGTCTTTTTTCTCTGTCACATCCACCATGACAGCCCGTCCGCTCTCCTCAAAATGGCTCAGCTCCATCGTCTGTCCTCCTCCCAGGTCATTGCCCTTTACAAGAATTTCAAAAATCACGAAGTCCCGCCCGGGACCCCGGTATCCTCATTATATAGGCAGGCAGGAAAAATAACAAGTTTTCATGTTCGCCCCTCTTCCTTTATGCTATACTTGATACAGAATGGAAACCCGCCCTCTGTGCAGGGCGGTCACAAAAAGGAGGAACAATCATCATGCTCGAGACACTTCTTGGCCTACCGGGATTTATCTACCAGGCAGGCGGAACATATTATTTTCTTGGAAAATGGATCTGCAAAGAATGCACCGATGTGGACGCCACAGACTGTGTGGCCATGTACCAGATGTGCCGGGACGCAAAAGAAGAGAAGGAGGCCTCCCTCTACTTCCAGAAGATCCGCGCCTACAGCGACTTTGCCCTGGAAATCCCCTACGACCCGGAGAAGATCCGCACGGGCATCCAGTCTCTTCTTGACAGCCTCTCTCCCGAGGCGGCTGCGAGTCTGGAAAAACAGATCCGGCAGGTGCAGGAGGATATACAGTAAGCAAAATTTCTCACTTGACATTTATTTTGGAAATGCTATATTAGAAAGTACTTATACGACTGACGGAAGTGGAATGGACCACATGAAGTATAGGGAATGATAAGAGCCGACCGTCTGGGCATAAAATGTATGCCCGGACGGTCGTTTTTTGTATCTGTCAGGCCGGCAGATGCAAGGCTGGTCCCGGGCAGTGTATGAAGGAGGAAGACCATATGATGCAGAAAACACAGTGGAATGGTTTTGAGGGAAGGCTCTGGAGGGAAGAGATCAATGTCCGGGACTTCATCCAGCACAACTACGCGCCCTACGAGGGGGACGCCTCTTTTCTGGAGGGCCCGGCTGACTCCACCCGCCTTCTCTGGAACGAGCTGCAAAAGCTCCAGAAAGAGGAGCGGGCGAAAGGCGGCGTCCTGGACATGGACACCGATATCGTCTCCACCATCACCTCCCACGGGCCGGGCTATATAAACGAGGCCCTGAAGGGACAGGAAAAGGTGGTGGGGCTGCAGACAGACAAGCCCCTGAAGCGGGCCTTCATGCCCTTTGGCGGCATCCGCATGGCGGAGGAAGCCTGCACCACCTACGGCTACACCCCTGACCCTGTACTCCACAAATTTTTCAGCGAGTACCACACGACCCACAACCAGGGCGTGTTCGATACCTACACGCCGGAAATCAAGAAGGCCCGGCACAGCAAGATCATCACCGGGCTGCCGGACACATATGGAAGGGGACGCATTGTGGGGGACTACCGCCGGGTAGCCCTCTACGGCATCGACCTTCTGATCCAGGCCAAAAAGGAGGATTTCGACCACTGCGGCTACGGCTCCATGCGAGATGACATCATACGCCAGAGGGAGGAGCTGGCCATGCAGATCCGGGCACTGGGGCAGATGAAGGAGATGGCGGCATCCTACGGTTTTGACATTTCCCGGCCAGCCGAAAACGCCCGGGAGGCTGTTCAGTGGCTCTACTTCGGCTACCTGGCTGCCATCAAGACCCAGAACGGGGCTGCCATGAGCGTGGGGCGTATCTCCACCTTCCTGGACATCTACATCCAGAGGGATCTTGCCGCAGGCATACTGACAGAATGTGAGGCCCAGGAGCTCATCGACCACCTGGCCATGAAGCTGCGCATGGTGAAATTCGCCCGTATCCCCTCCTATAACCAGCTCTTCTCCGGGGATCCCGTGTGGGCGACCCTGGAGGTAGCGGGCATGGGGCAGGACGGCCGCTCCATGGTGACAAAGACCGACTACCGCTTCCTCCACACCCTGGAAAATATGGGGCCCTCTCCGGAGCCTAACCTGACGGTCCTCTACTCCACCCGTCTGCCGGAGAACTTCAAGGCCTACGCCGCCCGCATTTCCATAGATACCAGCTCTATCCAGTATGAAAATGACGACGTGATGCGGCCCATCTGGGGGGACGACTACTCCATCTGCTGCTGCGTGTCTGCCACCCAGACCGGGAAGGAGATGCAGTTCTTCGGCGCCAGGGCCAATCTGGCAAAATGTCTCCTCTACGCCATCAACGGCGGTGTGGACGAGCGCACCAAGGAGCAGGTGGGACCGGAAAACAGGCCCATCACATCCGAGTATCTGGACTACGATGAGGTGATGCACCGCTTTGATTCCATGATGGGATGGCTGGCAGGGCTCTACGTAAATGCCCTGAATCTGATCCAGTACATGCACGACAAGTACTACTATGAGTCCGCCCTCATGGCCCTCATCGACACAGACGTGCGCCGCACCTTTGCCACGGGCATCGCCGGTTTCTCCCATGTGGTGGACTCCTTAAGCGCCATCAAATACGCCAAAATCCGGACCATCCGGGATGAGGACGGCATCGTGACGGACTACGAGACGATCGGGGATTTCCCCAGGTACGGAAATGACGATGACCGCGCGGACGACATTGCGGTCTGGCTCTTAAAAACCTTTATGCAGAAGATCCGCCAGCACCACACCTACCGGGATTCCGAGCCGACTACCTCCATCCTCACCATCACTTCCAACGTGGTGTACGGCAAAGCCACCGGCTCCCTGCCTGACGGGCGCAAAGCAGGAGAACCCCTCTCTCCCGGAGCCAATCCCAGCTATGGAGCCGAAAAAAGCGGGCTTCTGGCCTCCCTCAACTCCCTGGCCAAGCTTCCCTACGAGTGGGCCCTGGACGGCATCTCCAACACCCAGACCATCCACCCCGACGCTCTGGGACACTCCCAGGAAGAGCGGGTGCGCAATCTCACCTCCATCCTGGACGGCTATTTCTTCCAGGGCGCCCACCATCTCAACGTCAATGTATTCGGCGTGGAGAAGCTCATTGACGCCATGGAGCATCCCGAGAAGGAGGAGTACGCCAACTTCACCATCCGGGTGTCCGGCTATGCGGTGAAATTCATCAGCCTGACAAGAGAACAGCAGCTGGACGTGATCGCCCGGACCTGCCACAAGACCATGTAACACGCCTATCGCTCACCTATCAAACAGGAGGAACTTGCAGATGGAACACCTGTCAGAACATTTGTCACAGCCGGGCAGCGTCAAAGGCCAGATCAGGGGCCTTGTCCACTCCACGGAAAGCTTCGGCTCCGTGGACGGACCGGGCATCCGGTTTCTCATCTTCCTGCAGGGCTGTCCCCTGCGGTGCCGCTTCTGCCACAACCCGGACACCTGGACGCTGACCTCCGGCCAGGCTCTCAGGGTGAGCGCTGACCAGCTTCTCGCCCAGGCTCTCCGCTACCGCCCCTACTGGGGCAAAGGCGGCGGCATCACGGTCAGCGGCGGGGAGCCCCTGCTCCAGATAGATTTCCTGGTGGAGTTTTTCAGGAAGGCAAAGGAGGCCTGCGTCCACACTGCCCTCGACACCTCCGGCGCCCCCTTTACCCGGGAAGAGCCCTTTTACAGCAGGTTTCTGGAGCTGATGAAGTACGTGGACCTTGTGCTCCTGGATCTGAAGATGATGGACCCGGCGGGACATCTTGGGCTGACCGGCCGGGGAAATGACAACATCCTGGACATGGCCCGCCTCCTTGATGAGCTGGGCGTGCCGGTCTGGATACGCCACGTCCTTGTCCCCGGCCTCACAGATAAAGAGACGGACCTGCGTGAAATGGATGCCTTTATCCGCTCCCTCGCCAATGTGGAGCGGGTGGAGGTGCTTCCCTACCACACGCTGGGAGTCTACAAGTGGAAGGAGCTGGGCATCCCCTACTCTCTGGAGGATGTCCTTCCCCCTTCTGCTGAAGAAATGGAAAAGGCAGGACGCCTTCTGCATGCTGATTGCTAGCAGAGGGCGCCCTGCCTCTTTTTATCTTCTTATATTTGAATTCCGTACTTTTCCCATGCCTTTCCTGTGCTTTTCCCGTACTCTCCTTAATGTCCACACCCGTGGTGCCCTTCTCCGTGTCCTCCGCACCCGTGATGTCCCTCGCCATGTCCTTTACAGTCATGGTGTCCTTCCCCGTGTCCGTGGTGGTCGCAGTTGGCCTCTGCGTTAGGCGAGAGCTTTCCTGCCAGCAGCTCCTCCACCGCCTGGTCCGCATCCCCTGACACTCCGGCGTAAAGCTGTATACCTGCGGCAGTCAGCGCCTGTACGGCGCCTCCGCCGATTCCTCCACAGATGATCACATCCGCACCCAGAGCAGAGAGCACGCCTGCCAGGGCTCCGTGTCCCTGTCCGTCCGTATCCGCCACCTCCGAGGCGATGACCTTCCCCTCCTCCACATCGTAAATCTTAAACTGCTCCGTGTGTCCGAAATGCTGGAACACCTGTCCGTTTTCATATGTAACTGCTATCCTCATGATCCTGTCTCCCTTCGGTTTTTCATATTTCCGGCTGATGGCGTATTTGTAGCATCCGCCGCAGGCCCCGCAGTCCCCGTCTCCCCGGCAGAGCTGGTAATCCCCTCCGCCGATGGAGAGAGTCAGCCCCTCCACCAGTGCCCTCGCCAGCTTTTTTCTGGCGGAGGCGTAGACAAGCTGGACCGCGGTGCGGGAAATCTCCATCTGCTTTCCGCACTGCTCCTGGGAATATCCCTCGTCGTCGATGAGCCGGATTGTCTCGTACTCGTCCACAGTCATGTTCACGGTCTCTTTCTTCCTGCTCCCTGCCGGAGCAAATACAAGAGTCCGGGGATACTCACACACCCGTCTGCATTTTCTGGGTCTTGGCATTTTTCATCTCCTCCTGTCGCATTTCTCTCTCCCTTTTCTGGTGACTGTCGCCTTCTCTTCTGTAAAGTATAGTTTTATTTCGGGTATATGTCAATAACTTTTCCGTCATATGCCCGAAATAGAGGCATGCGACTATTACATGGCCCTATTAATACCAGAAAAATCGGAAGGCTACGGCAGTGCCTTCCGGTAGTAATCCGTCTCTATGATCAGTTCTCCCAGCCGCAGACGGCAGTCCGCCAGGTACTTTTTATTTTCCACATACACATTCTTTTCTTCCTCTGTCATCTCCACATCCGGTGCAGGCTGAAACTCCTCTGTATATCTGCTGTAAGTCCCCTGGTCCGTGATCCAGGATCTGGAGAAAAAGACCGCCATCCCTTCCTGGTCAGACAGCACATCAATGCCCGCCAGCATCCGGGAGTCATATTCTGCGCCCAGAAGATTGAGAAGGGTGGGGAGTATATCCACCTGGGAGCAGACTTTCTCCACCTCCACAGGTTCCTCCATGCCAGCTGACCATAGGATCCAGGTATTCTTGTACACATCCAGGCTCACATTTTCCTCGTCCAGCGTCTCCACCGAGTCAGAACCGAAATCCTGCCCTGCCAGTTCTTCCAGAATGTCCAGATCCGAGTAGGGCACATGATCCGGCGCCATTGCGATCAGTGTGTGGTCCGCGATCCCTGCCTCTTCCAGTTTGCTGACCAGATCGGTAAGTCCTTTCTCCAGCTCCAGCCCTGCCGCAAGGTAGGCTTTTGTTTTGTCCGAATAAGGGAGAGAGGCCACCTGGTCCCAGTTTCTCCTGGACATCTCATTGCTGTCGTACCCGTAGGGAAGATGCATGCTGATGGTCAGATAGTAGATGTTAAATGGTTCTTTATCCACATAGTCCTCAAACGTCTGCTGTACCATGTAGTCGTCCGACTGGGGCCAGTACTCGCGGCCGCCCTCGTCGGTCTCCTTTGTCACCGGTCGCTCACACGCATCTGCCTGCCGCCATTCATATCCAAGATTGGGGTGGGACAGTTCCCGCCCGTACATATTCTGGTTAAAATGATATCCGATGGAAGTATAGCCCTCCCCGTTCAATGCATTTGCCAGTGTAAAAGGCAGGTATGTGGACTGCTTTCCGCTCTCTGTCAGGCTGACAGGAAACCCTGCTCTCGGATAGAGCCCTGTCAGATTCTGAAATTCCCCGCCCGATGTACTTGTAAAATGAAGCGGAGAATAAAAGTTTTTAAACACAAATCCCTCTGTGGACATTTTGTAGAGGGTGGGCGTAAGCTCCGGGTCTATCATATACCCGCTGAAGCCCTCCGCTGTGATAAAGATCACATTGTACCCCTCAAACATGCCCGTATACTCGTTCTGCTGTGCCGGCTGCACACTTCCGAAATATTCACTGAGCCATCTCTCTTCATCGCTGGGCGCCGCCTCTGCCAGTCCTTCAAAATCAATATCCATCTGATTGTAATCATACACCGGCTCCTGCGGCTCTGCCGCCGCCTCCTCCACCTGGGGCATCGTCTCCCCGGGAGTCCCGAATATGCTGTGGCGGACATCCTGCAGCAGCATGGTCCCAAGGCCAAGCTGTTCTACCTGGTCGTCTGTATAAAGGTCTGTCCGGGCCAGATAGGCCGGGTTGATATCCCCTTTCCAGGGCAGAAGAAAGACAGCCGCCAGACAGGCAGCACCAAAAACACAGGCCACCCCAAATGCCAGGACCGCCTGTTTCCATTCTGTCCGTCTCTCTTTTTTCCCCTCGCTGCTTCCCTCCTCTTCGGTCTCTTTTATCGTCTCCTTTGTCGCCAGGAAATAGACGCCCAGAGGCAGCGCCACCATAAGAAGGATACCCGGGATATTCTCCGCCAGGGCTCCCCACACAGCCGCGCTGTAGTCTCCCAGGTGATTGCCGGCGGCGGTCTCCAGCCCTCCTATGATCTGATAATACTGCTGGAGGATCACTTTACAGATGCACTCCGCCATATAGACCACTGTCATCAGAAGCGTGATGACGGCTCCCACAGCCCGCCGGGCCTTCTTAGGCAAAAGTGAGGCCACAGCCGTGGCGAGAAGCCCCCAGGCCGCCGCAGCGCACAAAAATACAGGGGCATACCGCATATCCAGCCCCATATACAGGTGGAACACAAGTTCCAGATAGACAGCCAGAGCTGCCAGTACAAATATTCTCTTTCTCATTCCCTCATCATCCGTATCTTTTGTATTTGAGAATATTATACACCCCGGAGCCCCTCTCTGGCCAACAAAAAGCGACACAATAAAAAACCAGAACGCGTCTCTTACGACTCATTCTGGTTCATCTATTATGTACCCTCAAAACCACATACAAGAAATTCTCTATCTTCCATCTCTTCTCCCGAACCTTTATGGTTATGCCCTCGACCGATTAGTAACAGTCAGCTCCATGTGTTACCACACTTCCACCTCTGCCCTATCTACCTCGTCGTCTTCAAGGGGTCTTACTACTTTCGTAGGGATATCTCATCTTGAGGGGGGCTTCACGCTTAGATGCCTTCAGCGTTTATCCCTTCCCGGCTTGGCTACTCTGCTATGCTCTTGGTAGAACAACAGATACACCAGCGGCCAGTCCATCCCGGTCCTCTCGTACTAAGGACAGCTCCTCTCAAATATCCTACGCC